>UQSB01000010.1 GCA_900543505.1 uncultured Collinsella sp.
AGTTCGCGATCCCCGGCCTTGACGACGAGTTCCGCGTCATCGTGTCTCCGTGGATCCTTTCCTCGCTGATCACCGATCGCCTTGCCGCTTACTACGAGACGGTCACCAAGCACAACCTCAACTACCGTCGCTACTATCACCAGTTCGACTACTAATAGTTGACCACTCATTTAAGAAGCACCCTGCCCGGGCGCATGCGTCCGGGCATTTTTATGCCGAAATTCGCTAGGAAGGGGATCGAATGAGGCAGTTTATCGTGGCGTCCCATGCTCATTTCGCGTCTGGAATCGTCGAGAGCATCGGCCTGCTTTCCGGTGAGCGCGAAAACGTCCATGCGCTCTCTATGTATGTCGACGGAAACGAGGACCTGTCCAAGGAGGCTGCAGCGATTCTGGACGGCTTTGCCGCGGACGACGAAGTTGTCGTGTGCACTGACCTCTTTGGCGGCAGCGTCAACAACGAGTTCACCAAGATCGTCCAGACGCGTCCCAACACGCACCTCGTGACCAATATGAACTTGCCACTCCTTATTCAGCTGCTGTTCGTACCCGATTCCACTCCGATCGACGAGGCCATTCGCCAGATCGTCGAGGCGGACGACACTAAGGTCAAGTACGTCAACGACCTGCTGGGGCAGGCCGAACTCGATGAGTTTTAATCGTTAGGAGCACATCATGATTCAGATGATTCGTGTAGATTATCGACTGCTTCACGGCCAGGTTGCCGTTAGCTGGACCTCGGCTCTGGGTGCCGACTGCATCCTGTTAGTGAGCGACACGGTCCTCAATGACAAGCTTCGTCTGCAGGCCCTGTCCCTTGCAAAGCCCGAAGGATGCAAGGTCGTCGTCAAAAACACCGAGGATGCTGTCAAGGCGCTCCAGAGCGGTGTGACCGATAAGTACAAACTCTTCGTGGTTTGCGAGACGATTCAGCAGGCCGGTGCCGTCGCCAAGGCGATGGGAGTCAAGAAGATCAACCTCGGCAACGTTGCCTTTAGCGAGAATGCCCGCCAGGTCTCGACGAGCGTGTTCCTCACGCCCGAGAACGAGGCCTACGTGAAGGAGCTGCTCGGCGAGGGCTATGAACTGTTCATTCAGATGATTCCGGCAGATGCGAAGACTGACGCCGCGAAGGTCATCGGTTAGGGGCCGTCATGGTTATCAAGACAATCCTGATTTTCCTTATTGCCCTTTTGGGTTATTCCGAGTGGCTGACGGGCACGAGCTACCTCCAGCGCCCGATCGTGCTCGGACCTCTGGTTGGCCTTGTCATGGGCGACATGGTGACCGGCACGATCATGGGCGCCACGATGGAGCTTGCCATGGTCGGCGCCATCTCGGTCGGCGCCTATAACCCGCCCGATACGATTTCCGGCACTATCCTGGGCGTATCTCTTGCCATGCAGGCCGGCGCGGACGCTTCGGCGGCCCTGACCCTGGGTATTCCTATCGCCACGATCGTCCTGGCGCTCGACACGGCCCTGGGCCAACCGGTCATGCTGCTGCTGGTGCACCGTATCGACAAAAACGTCGAGGACGGAGACACCAAGGCCATCACGCGCAACATGCTCATCGCCGGTTACGCGCAGAGCTGGTGCGGCCTGCTGATTATTCCCCTGGCATTCTTCTTTGGTGCCGATGCTGTTGCCAGCCTGCTCAACATCATCCCCGATTTCGTTCAGACCGGCATGGATGTCGCCGCCGCCTTCTTGCCCGCACTCGGCTTTGCGATGCTGGCGCAGATGATTATGAACAAAACAGTGGCTCCGTTCTTCTTCGCTGGCTTCTTCCTCGTCGCCTACTTTGGCATTAGCACGACGGGCGTGGCGATCTTTGCCGCGATCATCGTCGTCGCGATGACGGTTTTGGGTGATAAGAAAAAAGCGGAGCAGCCCGCAGCGGCAACCGAGGATCCTGCGATTGGGAGTGGGTTCGATGAGTTTTAAGTTTGAGTCTTCTTACGACGGGCTGATTTCCCGCGCAGACCTTAAGAAGCTGTTCTGGCGCTCGATTCCCTATGAGCATTCCTGGAACTACGAGCGTATGGGCCATATCGGCTTTATGTGGGCCCTTATGCCGATCCTTCGCAAGCTGTATCCGCAGGATGCGGACTTTAAGGCCGCCCTTAAGCGCCATATGGAGCTCTATAACGTCACGCCGTACATCTCGACGCTTCCCATGTCCATCGCCGCTGCAATGGAGGAGGTCAACGCTACTGACGATAGCTTTGACACGAGCGCGATCTCTAATGTCAAGCTTGCTTTGATGGGGCCGCTGTCCGGCGTGGGCGATGCTTTCTACTGGGGCACGCTGCGAATTTTGGCAACGGGTGTCGGCACGTCGCTGGCGCTGCAGGGCTCTATTCTTGGCCCGATTTTGTTCCTGCTCGTGTTCAACGTTCCTCACTACATCATCCGTTACCTGCTGACGTTTGTGGGATATCGCTTTGGCTCGGACATGATCAGCAAGGTCCAGGAATCGGGCATTATGGACACGATCGTCAAGATGGCCTCTATCATGGGCGCCATGGTGATCGGTGCTATGACCATGGAGATGGTCACCGTGGACATTCCGCTCATGGTCGGTGCGGGCGATGGTGCTCAGACGCTCGCCGAGCTGCTCAACGGAATCTTCCCGGGCTTTGTCACGATGGGGCTGTTTGGAATTGTCTATCTCATGCTCAAGAAGAAGATGAATCCGCTGCTCATCATGCTTGTGATCCTGCTCGTGAGTATCGCTGGCGCGTTCTTTGGAGTGCTTGGTGTCCAGTAGGGTATCCGTCATAATGAAAACAATGTAAGAGGGGGCGTCGCGCACACTGTGCTGCGGCGCCCTTTTGCCGAAAGGTGGACAAGATGGAGTATCCGCAGCTTGCCGTCATGAATATCAGCCATCGTTATTTTGACCTTGAGGAATTCTTTTCTTCGGCAGCGGCCTCGGGCTATACGTGTTGCGAGCTTTGGACCGGGGCGATGCATCTGTATGTCGATTGCCATGGATACGATTCGCTCGAGCGGGTACGGGAGCTGTCGCAGCGGTATGGGGTTCGGATTGTGGGGCTTTGTCCCGAACAGAACAACCCCAAGCCGTGGAATATCGCGGCGCGCGGGAATGAGGCGCGTGCCCGCACGCTCGCGTACTTTAAGAACGTTGTAGATATCGCGGCGGAACTTGGAGCCGAGCAGGTCATGGTCTCGAGCGGCTGGGCATTTTTGAACGAGCCGATCGAGGACGCGTGGGGTCGCAGCGCCTCGATGCTGCGTGCGATTGCCGAGCATGCGGGAGAGCGCGGCGTGCGACTGGTGCTCGAGGCCCTACAGCCGGTTGAGTCGATGATCGTGAACTCGGCGGCCGATACGAAGCGCATGATCGAGGCAGTTGATCATCCGGCACTTAAGGCGTGTCTGGATTTGGGCGCTATGGCGGTGGCGGGGGATACCATCGACGATTATTTTGATCTGCTTGGCGATGATGTCGCCCACGTGCATTTTGTCGATGTTGCGGCAGATGGCACGACGCATCTTGCTTGGGGTGACGGCGACCGCGATATGCGCGCCGACCTGGATAGGCTGGTGGCGCGCGGCTATCGCGGAGTTGTTTCGGCCGAGACCTATGATTGGCGCTATTTCGCCAATCCCGCGGCAGCCGACGCTCAGGTTATGGCGGAGTACCGACGCGCGATTGGCGCCTAAGTGGGACAGGGCGCCGAGTTGGCGTTTGACGCTTTTTGAGAAACGGGACGTGCTTTCCGCTTGAGGCTTCTGGCGGAAAGCACGTCCCAGAACAGGCGCTCAGAATGGGACACACTTTCCGCTGAGGACCTCAACCGGAAACCGCATCCCAGTTTTTGGCTGGCGGGCGGGACGCGCTTCCCCCTATGTTTCCAAATGAATACGCTATGAGCTGCAAGCGACGATTCTCCCCGCAAACACTCTAGTATGCTAAAGTACCCAGAAAACCGGCGGAGCTATGCCGGTCTTCTGTTCTATATGAAACACAGCATGAGGAGGCTCATCAGATGACGGCCACACCGTGGGGATTCCGGGACATATTGCCCGAGGAGGCTCAGGCGCGCGAGGAGATTGCGCTGACGGTGAAGGGCTGCTTCAGGGAGCATCATTACCTTCCGGTCGAGACGCCGCTACTCGAGGACAAGGGTTCGCTCGAGGAAGGCGGCCGCATCGCGGATACTCCGTTCAAGCTTTTTGACGACGACGGCCGCTTGTTGGTGGTCCGTCCCGACAACACGCTGCCGATCGTACGCCTGGTTTCGACCCGCATGCGCGCTGCCGACCTGCCCCTGCGCCTTCGCTACGAGGCGCCGGTGGTTCGTGAGTGTCAGCGAAATGCCGGTGGTTCGCGCCAGTTTACACAGTTGGGCTTTGAGCTTATCGGTGCGGGCGATACCGCGGGCGATGTCGAGATCGTCTCGCTCGTGGCCGAGGCCGTGCGCAAGCTGGCACTGCCCGATGCGCGCATTATCGCAGGTAGCGTACGCCCGTTTAAGGAGCTGCTCGCGGCGTGCGAGGATCGCGAGCTGGCCGCCGAGGCCTTGCGCTGCGTGCACGCCAACGACTTTGTGGGCCTCGATGCCCGCGTGGCGGCAAGCGCCGAGTCCGATGCCGTCAAGGCCGCCATTAGCGAGTTGCCGCGTCTGCACGGCGGTGCCGAGGTGCTCGACCGCGTGGACGCGCTGCTAGAGGCCGCCGGTATCGTCGCGCCGCTGACGCGCGAGCTGCGTGCCCTGGTCGAGGGCCTGGCACCCGAGGACGCCCAGGTGCTGTCGTTCGACTTCTCCATCATGAACTCTTTCGATTACTACACGGGCCTGGTCTTTAAGGCCTATGCCGGCGGCCTACCCGATCCGGTCGGCTCGGGCGGACGCTATGACTCCATCTTTACCGGCGCATTTGGCGACGGCATCGAGGTGCCGGCGGCGGGCTTCGCCTTTTCGCTCGAGCGCCTGGAGGCCGCGCGCACCTCGGCCGAGGACGCCGCTTCCGATGGCGATCACGCCGTGGGTCGTGGCGTCGAGGGTCCGCTTCGCATCGCCGTGCCCAAGGGCTCGCTCAAGGCCGACACGCTCGACGTGCTCGAGGCCGCGGGCTTGGATGTCTCGGAGCTGCGCGACCCCGGCCGTCACCTGATCGTGCGCGGCCGCGACACGCGTGCCGGCGAGGGCGCGGTCGGCGATATCGAGTTTGTCATTGTGCGTCCCAGCGATGCGCCCGCCTTTGTGGGCTGTGGCGGTGCCGACTGCGGCATCTGCGGTTGGGACTCGCTTATCGAGGCAGACCTCAACCTGCTGCAGCTGGTCGATCTGGGCTACGGCCTGTGCACTTTCATTGAGGCGGAGCCCGCGTGGCGCGCCGGCCAGGCCGAGCGCAACTATGCCCGTCGCGGGTCGCTTCGCGTGGCCACCAAGTATCCGCGCATCGCGAGCGCCTGGTATGCCGAGCGCGGTGTGAACGCCGATATCGTCTCGCTGCACGGTAACATTGAGCTGGGTCCCATCGTCGGCATGACCGATCGCATCGTGGATATTACCGCCACGGGCGCCACGCTGCGCGATAACGACCTCGTTATTACTGGTCGCATTATGGACTGCACGGCCCGCTTCTTTGTCAATCCGGGTGCCGCACGTCTGGATCCGCGCGTACGCAATCTGGCAGATCGCTTGGCGGCAGCCGTGAAGGACAAGCATTTTGAGCCCGTTGCGGGCTCGGCACAATAGCGCGAGCACGCACGGGCGCCCCAACGTCCGGGCGGCGGGCCGACTGGCGCCGCCGCCCGGTCTCTCGTTTTTCGAACACAACCTCGACCGATAGGGGATACCGAAATGAAGACCATCAAGCTTGCTCCCGGTGAGCGCCTCGTTACCAACCAGCTCAACCGTAAGGGCGTGCTGCCGCAAAACATCGTCGACGCCGCCCGCGATATCGTGGCCAACGTGCGTGCCAACGGCGATGCCGCGGTGCGCGATTACTGCCAGCGTTTTGACGGTGTTGAGCTGCAGAGCTTCCGTCTGCCGCAGGAGCAGATCGATGCCGCGCTCGAAGGCCTCGATCCGGCCTTTGTCGCCGCGCTCGAAAAGGCTGCGCGCCAGATTCGCGAGTTCCACCAGCGCGAGGTCGAGCAGAGCTGGTTTACCACGCGCCCGGACGGCACGATGCTCGGCGTTAAGGTGACCCCGCTTGCTGCGGCCGGCATCTACGTGCCGGGCGGTCGCGCGCAGTACCCTTCCACCGTGCTTATGAACGCCATTCCCGCCAAGGTTGCCGGCGTTGAGCGCGTGGTCATGGTGACCCCGCCGCAAAAGGATGGACTGATTAGCCCGTATACGCTCGCGGCGGCCAAGCTCGGCGGCGTGGACGAAATCTATATGGTGGGCGGCGCCCAGGCCGTGGCCGCGCTGGCGTACGGTACCGAGACCATTCCGCGCGTCGACAAAATCACCGGCCCGGGCAACGCCTTTGTTGCCGCTGCCAAGCAGATTGTCTCGGGTGACGTGGGTATCGACATGGTCGCCGGTCCCTCCGAGGTCTGCGTGCTGGCCGATGCCACGGCCAAGCCTATGGTGGTCGCGGCCGACCTGATGGCTCAGGCCGAGCACGATCCGCTGGCGGCCTGCTATCTGGTGACCTGCGACGAGCGGTTTGCGCGTGAGGTCGAGGCGGGTATCGACATTCTGGTAGCGCAGTCCCCGCGTGCCGAGATTACGTGCGCTTCGCTCGATAACGAAGGCGCCATCGTGGTGGCCGCCGACATGGCGGCCGCCGTCGAGGCCGTGAACACCGTGGCGCCCGAGCACCTTGAGCTGCACTGCAAGGATGCGATGGGCCTGCTCGGCGGCATTCGCAACGCCGGCGCCATCTTTGTGGGCGCTTGGAGCTCCGAGCCGCTCGGCGATTACGTTGCCGGTCCCAACCACACGTTGCCGACCGGCGGCACGGCCATGTTCTCCAACCCGCTTTCGGTCGAAGAGTTCGTTAAGCGCTCGAGCGTTATATGCTATACGCCCGAGGGCCTGCTCTCCGACGCTCCCGCTACGCAGCGTCTGGCCGAGGCCGAGGGCCTGTGGGCGCACGCGCTTTCGGCCGCACTGCGTCGCCGCGTGTTGGAGCAGGGCGAGGATGCCGTGAGCGCCGAGTCGCTCGCCGCGGCCGACCTGACCAAGGTTGCCTGGCCGGGCGACGCCGTGGCGACGGTTGCCGAGGGCGTGGACCTGGCGGCTGCAGGCGCAGATGGCGCTGGCGTAACCGGCGGGGAGGCCTAATATGGCCGAACTCACGCCTCGCATGAAGGAGCTCGTCCAGCCTTACCTGGCCGGTATTGAGCCCTACGATCCCAACTTTACGCCCACGCGCATCAACCTTTCGGCCAACGAGAACACCTATCCCGTGCCGGCTGGCGTGCGCGAGGCGGTCGACGCCGCCCTGGCTGCCACGCCGCTCAACCGCTATCCCGATCCCATGTCCAACGATCTGCGTGACGAGCTTGCCGCTTGGCATGGTGTGGCGCGCGAGAATGTCTGCGTGGGCAACGGCGGCGACGAGCTGCTCTATAACTACCTGTTGGCGTTTGGCGGCGCGGGACGGACCCTGCTCAACTGCCCGCCGTGCTTTAGCGAGTATGCGTTCTTTGCGTCGCTCTGTCAGACCGAGGTGCGCGACGTGTGGCGCGACCCCGCGACCTTTGAGCTCGACCAGGCAGCCGTGCTTGCGGCGGCGTCCGAGTGCAACCTGGCAATCGTGACCTCGCCCAACAACCCCACGGGTGACGTGGCACCGCTCGACTTTGTCGCGGCGCTGTGCGATGCGTGCCCCGGCATGGTAATGGTTGACGAGGCCTACGTGGAGTTTGCCGACGATTCGTTTGGCGCGGTCACCACGGCGCAGGGGCTTATCGCCGAGCATCCCAACCTGGTGATTCTGCATACGTTGTCCAAGGCGTTTGGCGCTGCCGGTACGCGTCTGGGTTACGTGATCGCGGCGCCGGAAGTCATCGACGTGTTCGCGGCGATTCGCCAGATCTATTCAGTTAACGTGCTGAGCCAGGCGGCAGCACTTGCCTGCGTGCGTGCCCGTGATGCCTACACGCCCGTGGTGGCACAGATCGCATCCGAGCGCGAGCGCGAGCTGTGCGCCCTGCGCGCAATGGCTGCCGATGGCATGCCCGTGGAGGCATGGCCGAGCGCGGCGAACTTTGTGCTCGTGCGCACGCCGCATGCCACGCGCGTGCGCGAGCGTCTGCGCGACGAGTATTCGATTTTGGTGCGCGACTTTAGCTACGCGCCGGGGCTTGCGGACTGTCTGCGCATCACTGTGGGTACGCCGCAGGAAAACGACGAGGTGCTGGCCGCGTTTGCCGCGCTGGTGAAGGAGGAGATGTAGATGGACCGCTATGCCGAGGTAACCCGCAAGACGGGCGAGACCGACATTGTCGTAAAGCTCGACCTGGACGGATCTGGCGTGTGCGATATCTCGACCGGCGTGCCGTTTTTCGACCACATGCTCAACGCTTTTGGCCGCCATGGCCTGTTCGATCTGACGGTGCATGCGGTGGGCGACGTCGAGGTCGACGCGCACCACACCGTTGAGGACACGGGCATTGTGCTGGGCGAGGCGTTTTGCCAGGCGCTGGGCGACAAGGCGGGTATTACGCGCTTTGCCGACGCGGCGATCGCCATGGACGAGACACTCGTGATGGCCGCCGTGGATATCTCGGGTCGCGGGCAGGCCTAT
This sequence comes from uncultured Collinsella sp., assembly GCA_900543505.1. Classification (GTDB taxonomy): domain Bacteria; phylum Actinomycetota; class Coriobacteriia; order Coriobacteriales; family Coriobacteriaceae; genus Collinsella. Next base: position 8,744 of record UQSB01000010.1, read on the forward strand.
TGCGAGCTGCCCGTGCCGACTGAGCGCGTGGGCAGCTTTGATACCGAGCTGGCCGTCGAGTTCTTCTATGCCTTTGCGCGCGATGCCAAGCTCACGCTGCACGTGCGCGAGCTGGCGGGCGGCAATTCGCACCACATTATCGAGGCCGCCTTTAAGGCCGTGGGCCGCACGATGCGCCGCGCCTGCGAACTCGATCCCCGCGTGCAGGGTATCCCCAGCACCAAGGGCTCGCTGTAACCGTCACAAGGGTAAAACCACCACGAAGATGCCTGTCCTCTTTGTGGTGGTTTTGGATGATGAGAAGTGGAGGGGTCGCGTGGGCGAACCGAAGATCGTGGTGGTCGACTACCACAAGGGCAACTTGTCGAGCGTCGTGCGCGGGCTTGCGCGCGCCGGTGCTGCCGCCTGCACGTCGGACGATCCGGAGCAGATCCGCAACGCCGACGGCCTGGTCATCCCGGGCGTGGGTGCGTTCTATGACGCGATCGCCTTTATGCGTCAGAGCGGCGAGGAGGTGGCCGTGCTCGATGCCGTTGCCGCCGGAACTCCGCTGCTCGGCATCTGCCTGGGCCTTCAGCTGTTTTTTGAGCGCGGCAACGAGGGCGTGCCTGCGAACGAGGACGCGGACGACGATGCCTCCGAGCAGGCCGGTGGTCCCTGGGTCGATGGCCTGGGCATCATGCGTGGCTCGTGCACGCACCTGGAGTCGAGCCGTCTGAAGGTCCCGCACGTGGGCTGGGACCAGGTGCGCATGACGCCCGCCGGTGCGGCCGATCCGTTGCTTGCCGGTTTTGCCGAGGGCGCCAACATGTATTTCACTCACAGCTACGCGGTGGCCGACGACGTCGATGCCGCCGATGTGTTGGCGCGCACGCACTATACACGGAGCTTCCCGTGCATCGTGCGCCACGGCAACGTGTGGGGCTGCCAGTTCCATCCCGAGAAATCCTCCGCGCTTGGTCAGCGCATCCTTAAGAACTTCGTCACCATCGTCGAGGAGGCCGGCCGATGATCCTGTTTCCTGCAATCGATTTGATCGGCGGCAAGGTCGTGCGCCTGGAGCGCGGCGACCGGAGCCGCTGCAAGGTATATTCCGACGACCCCGTGGCCGTTGCTCGCTCCTTTGCCGAGCAGGGTGCGAGCTGGGTGCACGTCGTCGACCTGTCCGCTGCCTTTGGCGAGGACGAGGACGCGTGCGCTGCCAACTCGGCGGCGATCGAGGCCATCTGCGGCGTCGACGGTCTGTCGGTGGACGTGGGCGGCGGCGTTCGCTCGCTCGCGCGCATCGACGAGCTGGCCGGCTACGGCGCGCGTCGCATCGCACTGGGCACCGTGCTGGTGACTGAGCCGGGTTTTGCCGAGGTGGCGGCCCAAGGCTTTGGCGAGCTGCTGGTGGCAGATATTGCCGCCCGTGACGGCCAGGTCAAGGTGAACGGTTGGCGCGACGGTGCGGGTGTGGCGCTCGACGATGCCGTGGCGCAGCTCACGGAGCTGGGCTTTAAACATCTGGTGTATACCGATATCGCGCGCGACGGTATGCAGACGGGCATCGACGTGGCAGCATATCGCCACGTGGCCGAGGTCGCGGGCTTTCCCGTTGTGGCGTCGGGCGGCATCTCGACGCTCGACGATATCCGTGCGCTCGCCGCAGTGGGCGAGGGCGCTATTGAGGGCGCCATCACCGGTCGCGCGCTCTACGAGGGCAACTTTACGCTGGTACAGGCGTTGGCCGCCGCGCGAGGGGAGGAGTAGCCCATGCTTACCAAACGCGTCATTCCCTGCCTGGACGTTAAGGACGGCCGCGTGGTCAAGGGCGTCAACTTTGTGAGCCTGCGCGATGCGGGCGATCCGGTGGAGCTTGCCCGTGCCTACGATCGCGAAGGTGCGGACGAGGTCGTGTTCCTGGACATCACTGCCACGAGCGACAACCGTGCGACGACCATCGAGATGGCGGCGCATGCGGCCGAGGAGCTCGCCATTCCCTACGCCGTGGGCGGTGGCTTTCGCGACCTTGCGGGCATGCGAACGATGGTGGCGGCCGGTGCCGACAAGGTATCGCTCAACTCTGCCGCTGTGCGCGACCCATCGCTGATCAGCCAAGCTGCCGCGGCGTTTGGCAGCCAGGCCGTGGTCGTGGCGATCGATGCCAAGCGCGTCGGCCTGCCTGGGCAGCCGGATGCCGACAAGTGGGAGGTCTTTACCGCGGGAGGCCGCAATGCCACGGGTATCGACGCGGTGGCGTGGGCCGAGGAGGCGGCCCGTCGCGGCGCCGGCGAGATCTTGCTCACCAGCATGGACCGCGACGGCACCAAGGCTGGTTTTGACCTGGCGCTCACCCGCGCCGTGGCGCGTGCGGTGCCGATTCCCGTCATCGCGAGCGGTGGCGTGGGCACGCTCGAGCATTTTGCCGAGGGCGTGATCGAGGGCGAAGCCGACGCCGTGCTGGCGGCCAGCGTCTTTCACTTTGGAACTTTCAGCATTCGCCAGGTGAAGGAGTATATGGCCAGCCAAGGCATCCCTGTGAGGCTGGACTTCTAGTGCTGCGGCTTGCCCAGGCACCGCATCTTGCCGCTCAAACCGTCGCTCGCGTACCAAAGTACGCGTCGCTCCTCTTTCGCGGCAACCTGCGGCACCTGGACAACCCTCGCCGACCTGTGGGATTTCGTTTGTTACTTGGGAGAAATGATGACTGAGGTAATAAATGCTACCGAGCTTAAATACGACGCCCACGGGCTGATTCCTTGTGTGGTTCAGCAATATGACACCGGCGAGGTGCTTATGGTTGCTTGGATGAACGAGGAATCGGTGGGGCTGACGCTCAAGACCGGGACCACGTGGTTTTGGAGTCGCAGCCGTCAGGAGCTCTGGAACAAGGGCGCGACGAGTGGCAACATGCAGGAGGTCAAGGAGCTCTGGGCCGACTGCGATAGCGATACGCTGCTGGTCAAGGTGGACTCACCGGGCCCGGCCTGCCATACCGGCAACCGTACCTGCTTCTTTAAGCGCGTAAAGGGGGGAACACGATGAAGGTCGTGACGCCGTTCGAAGTCGCCGACTGCAACGCCGAACTCCTCCGCGCGGGCGTGCCATGCCGCGTGCACCTGACTGATACCTGCGGGGCGCAGTCGCTTTGGCTCGAGGCCGAGAAGGAAAGGCTCGATGAGGCCCATGCCGTCATCGTCGAGTTCTTTGAGAAAAAGGGCGCAAAGCCTCGGTTCGATGAGACCGGTACCTACTTTACGCTGCAGTAACGAGAGGAAATAACCATGGGAGTCAGAACAGCTAACGTGCAGCCGGGAAATATCGGCGAGACGCTGACGGGTCTGGCCGAGGTGATTCACGGTCGTCGCGATGCGTCGCCACAGGAGAGCTACACCGCCCGTCTGCTGACCGACGTCGAGGACGAGCTGCTCAAGAAGCTTGCCGAGGAGGCGAGCGAGGTGATCATGGCCTGCAAGGATAACGACCACGATCACATTCGCTACGAGGCCGGCGACCTGATCTACCACCTGCTCGTGACGCTCGAGCGCTACGGCATTACCCTCGACGAGCTGGCCGGCGAACTCAACGCCCGCCGCCACTAGTCATTGGGGACGTTCTTAAACGACTAGTTAGGCGAGGGGCGTGGACTCCCATTCGCTGGTGGCGTGGGGGATGTCGAAGGTTCGATAACCGCAGTCGTAGGCGTGGGCCTGAGCCTCGCGAATGTTCCAGCAGATGTCGCAGGCGCGGTGCGCGTCCGAGCCAAAAGTGATGGGCACCTCGGCGTGGGCGAAGCAGCGCAACAGCCCCGTCGAGGGGTAATAGTCGTCGAGGCCCTTACGCGGCGCGGCGGTCGAGACTTCGACACGGCGACCCGTATCGTGCGCGCACTCGGCCATCTGCCCCCAAAACGGCGCCGGGTCAAAATCGGGCGCAAAGCCGTCCTTCGAAAAGCGCATGACCAGGTCGGGGTGGGCCATCACGTCAAAGTTAAGCGAGCTTTCGCAAGCACGGCACCAGTCGTCGACGTAGCGCTCCCATACGCCGCGCACGCCCAGGTTTTCCCAAACATGCAGGTTGGTATCGTCGTCGATCCAGCCACAAAGCGAATCGGGCGTATCGGGACGAGCGACGCTCTCTGTTCCCGCCGTGCCCGCGGCGCCGGCCATGATATCGCCCGGGTCGCCAATCCAATGCACGCTGCCCAAGCGCACCACGGCGCCCCGGGACCAGCGCTCTACCAAGGACTCGCAGCCTTCGTACCAATCGCATTCAAAGCCATAGATAAGCTCGAGCTCCGGCGTGATCTGCGCGGCAAGCTTGCGGGCATCCTCAAAGGCCAGGCGATGTGCCGGCAAGTCGCCCTCGACGACCTGCACCTCGCAGTTAGCATCCATGCTGGCAGGCAGGGTGAGGTGGTCGGTCGAGACCATGACCCGACAGCCAGCGGCCGCGGCAGCGCAGACGTTTTCCTCAAACGAGGCATGGCCGTCCGAAAACGAAGTATGAGTATGGCAATCGACCAGCGGGCAAGCGGACATGGCGGCTCCTTTGCATTTGGCGAATCCGCTCCATTGTAATGGCGCAACTCTCAAAACGCCGGGCACGCCGGAGCTCGAAATCGATCGGAAAGGCTGCGCGGCGCGGCCTCGCTTGCGCTCTCAAAACATGTACATCAGCCTCCAAAACCGACAAAAAATGACATGTTTGGAGGCTGATGTACATGTTTGGATAGGGGCGAGGGCGGCGACGGACGAAAGTCACGCCTGTGCCACGTCCGATGTGCTAGCGTTTGGGTGAACAAAACGAGCCCGTGCGGAAAGGATCCGGACCGTATGCAACGTGGAAGTACATCTCCGCTGTCCCGCGAGACCGATGCGCCCGAAACCATCGTCAAGCTGGAGTGCGACATCGACGATGCATCGCCCGAGGTACTCGCCTATGCCGCCGACCGCCTGCGCGAGGCAGGTGCGCGCGAGGTGCACTGGCTGCCCCTCTACTGCAAAAAGGGCCGCCCCGGATGGCAGTTGCAGGTGATTTGCTCGCATGAGGATATCGAACGCCTGCAGACGACTATCTTTTTGGAAACCACGACCAACGCCGTTCGTCGCCAGGTGATGGAACGCGTCTGCCTGCCGCGTCGTTTTGAGCAGGTAGCGACGCCTTGGGGCGAGGTGGCCGTCAAAGTAGCCACCCTGCCCGACGGCAGCGAGCGCGCGGCACCCGAGTACGAGGATTGTGCCCGTCTTGCCCGCGAGCACAACGCGCCGCTCCAGCGCGTGATGCAGGCGGCTCAGAGCGCGGCGCTGCGATTTGAGTGATGCGGGCGAGTGACGTGCCGCGCCAATCCAATTAACCCCACCGAAAGGACCACCCATGAAATACCTCATCGCCTCCGACATCCACGGCTCGGCATACTGGACCGAGCGCCTGGTCGCCGCTATCGAATCCGAGCAGCCCGACCGCATCGTTCTGCTGGGCGACCTGCTCTACCACGGCCCGCGCAACGACCTGCCGCGCGACTATGCCCCCAAGCGTGTGATTCCGCTGCTCAACGCCCTGGCCGACCGCATCATCGCGGTGCGCGGCAACTGCGACGCCGAGGTCGACCAGATGGTCCTCGACTTCCCCGTCATGGCTGACTACGCCACACTATTCGACGAGACCGGACGTGAACTGTTCCTGACGCACGGCCACGTCTTTGGCGCCGGCATGCATAACAGCGTTGACCACGCGCCCGCGCTGCCCGAGGGCTCCGCGCTCGTCTACGGCCATACGCACATCAAGGTTAACGAGGAAAGCGCCGCGCACCCGGGTCTGTGGCTCTTCAATCCCGGCAGCGTGAGCATTCCCAAGGACGGTGCGCACAGCTACGGCATCTACGAGGGCGGCGCGTTCCGTCACGTGATCCTGGAGGAGGACTAACCATGGCCGAGCATATGGCTCAGCAAAATGCCGAGGGCTCGCGCGATCTGTCCACGCTGGTCGACGCGTCGGCCGAGCTGCAGCATCTGGTGCAGACCATCTGGCGCCTGCGTCAGCCCGACGGCTGCCCATGGGACCGTGAGCAGACGCACCGCAGCATTGGCAAGAACATGATCGAGGAAGCCTACGAGGCGCTCGACTGCATCGAGACCGACGACGCGGCACACCTGCGCGAGGAGCTCGGCGACGTGCTCATGCAGGTCGTACTGCATGCGCAGATTGCAGCGGACACCGGTGAGTTTACGCTGGCCGATGTGGCGCGCGATATCGACGCCAAGCTCATCCGTCGTCACCCGCACGTGTTTGGCGATGCGGATGCCGACAACCCCGACGAGGTGCTCAAGATTTGGGACGAGGTCAAGCTTGCCGAGAAGGCTGCCAAGGACAAGGCCGTGGCGACAGGCAAGGCGCTGCCCGAGGGTCTGCTCGACGGCGTGCCCACGCACCTTCCGGCGCTGATGCAGGCTCAGAAGGTGTCGCGCAAGGCGGCTGCCGTGGGCTTTGAGTGGGAGACGGTCCAGGACGTGTGGGACGAGGTCGCCGAGGAGCGTGCCGAGTTTGAGGCCGAGGCTCCCGGCTCGCCCGAGCGCGAGATGGAGTTTGGCGACCTGCTCTTTGCTCTGGTCAATGTTGCGCGCAAGGAGGGAATCGACGCCGAGAGCGCCCTGCGCGCGAGCACGGCCAAGTTCCGCCGCCGTTGGGCCGCGATGGAGCAGATGGCGGCCGACGCCCACGTGGATCTTGCCGAGCTTTCGACCCACGGCCTCAACGACCTGTGGGACGCCGCCAAGGCAAACGAGTGACCTGCGCCTCACGCAGCATTCGTTTGCGCCAGCGCCTCACAGAGAGGTCTCTACAAGCAAAAAGCCATATACAACGGAAGATGTGCCAGCTGTGCTTCGGCATCCCACTCGAGTTGTTTAGGATGCAGCACATATGCCGTCCCGATTTTTTTGTTAAAGCGTGCGCGGAACCGATCGAGGGAGATGGTCCCGTATTTGCGCGGCGACTTAACCTCGATGGGGCTGATGCGCGGCTTTCCAGCGGCATTGGCATAGGGCCGGGTAACGAGGAAGTCGATTTCCATGCGCTCCTCTCCCTCCTTCTTTCCGCTTTGAGAATAAAAGAAGAGCCTGTGACCATTGGCTTTTAGAGATTGAGCAACGTAGTTTTCGGTCAGCATTCCTTCGTTCAATCCGATGTCGCCGCGAAGCACGGCCCTGTAAACGTCTTCATCGGTATCGGTGTTGTCAGAGAAGGCAAGCGTTACAAGCAGGCCGGTGTCTGCCATGTAGCACTTGAGGGCCGTTTGCTCCATGCTGAGCGAAAGGCCCACGCTCGGTTCGCTTGCGGCATAGCAGATATTGGCAATTCGCGCGTCTGCCAGCCAAAAGAAGGCTTCTTCGTAGGTGCGCATGCGTGCGTTTTTATCAAGTGAGGAAAGCTTGAATCGTTTTTCGTGCCTAGAGAGCTGGCCCGGGATGCCATCGAGTACGGAGACGACTTTGAATTCGTAACCGGTTGCAAAACGAGAGATATCGTTGCGATAGAGCTGGACGATTCGGCGCTTCGAAGCGTCGACGGGCGCAAAAGCGCGCTGTTCAACATAGATGGATACCGGCTCAGGCATGCCGCCTACGAGCATGTATTCGCGCATAAGGGAGAGCGCTCTGCGATGTAGGGCATCGGGGAGCGGCTTCATCTTGTTAAAACTCATGCGAATGAGATCGGCCAGCCCCTTTTCGTCCATGCCCCAAAGAAACTCCTCAAAGTCGAGGGGCTCAAGTTCCAAAGACTCTTCCTCGGACGGGATGACGATATCTTTAATGTTCTGCTTGATGCTGAGCAGGGATCCAGTTTCGATGTAGTCGTAACGTCCGTCTGCAACGAGATACTTGATGAGTCCGCGTGCTTGCGGGTACATCTGGACCTCGTCAAAGACGATAAGCGTCTCGTGTTCATAGAGTTTGACGTTATAGAAAACCGAGAGATAGAGGAAAAGCGAGTCGAAGTCGGTGCGGTAGTCCTCAAAATATTGCTTAACTTCGGCAGGTGCTTGAAAGAAATCAATGACAAGGCAGGACTTGTATTCGGTTTCTCCAAACATGCGGGCAAGCGTGCTCTTGCCGACGCGACGGGCTCCTTCAATAAGAAGTGCTGTTTTACCAGCGCTTTCATGCTTCCATTTTAGTAGTTTGTCATAGGCTTTTCGTTTAAGCATGGCTACCTCGTACACGATATCCAGAACTTTTATAACCTGATTATGCACGATATCCAGAACTTCAGACCCTTAGATTTGCACGATATCCAGAACTTTGCACGATGTAAAAGCACATTATTGGCTCTTTCATTCGCAAGCCAGGTAAAGACGGTATGCCGATAGAAGAATTTAATGGGGGGTGTTCCTATAGTTTTGTCAACTGGGAAATGCTCTCCGTGCGACCGAATCGCGGCATGCTGACGCCAAGCCATTAGGCCGGTGGGCTTCAGTCTGCTCGGTGCGTTTCGGCTAGGCTGCGTAAGGCACCCTGTCTCGCATGACCGCGTAGATGACCTTCAGTCTCTTTCGCGCCAGCGCCTTGAGCGCCTTGCCGTGCGACATGCCCCGCTCCCGGCACCTGGTGTAGTAGTCGCCCCATCTCCCCTCTGTCCGGGTAAGGCAGTTACATGAGAATATGAGCAGGTTCTTCAGCCTCTTGTTGCCTTGGCGCGATGCCGTCACCGAGGAGATCGAGGTTCCCGACTGGCGGTTGCGCGGCGCCAGGCCGCAGTACGACGCGAGCCTGTCGTGACTGGGGAAGTCTTCGATGTCGATGGAGATCGCAAGCTCGGAAGCGGTTTTGGGCCCGATGCCCGGCACCGTCAGGAGGCATCGGTAGGTATCGTCGCCCTCGAGCAGGGCGGAGATCTCCGCCGTGATCGCCTCGATCTCCGCCGAGTTCTCGGATATCCTGCGCGCGAGCAGTTTCACCGCCCGGTCCTCGGCGGCGACGACCGACGCATCCGGCCTTGTCGAGGAGGTTGTCGAGCGGACGAGGGCCTCGATCTTACCGCGCGCCGCCCCACGCGTGAGCGCCGCCGCCCTGCGGGGCCCGGCGTCGGCTACCGACCAGGCCCCGCCGAGGGATGCCATGAGCCTCAGCTGGGGTCCGTCGGACAGGTCGACCAGTGCCTCGAAGGCGGGGCACGATTCCAGCAGGATGCTGCGCAGCCGGTTCTTATTCCTAGTGTTCTCGCAGGTCAGGAAGTTCCTCTGGGCGGCCAGCGCCCTCGCCGCCGCAATCGTCGGACCCGGGTCTCCGACCGGCAGGAGCGCGTCGGGGATGCCAAGCGCCGTCTTCGCGATGACCATCGCGTCTCGCTCGTCGGTCTTGGCGTCGCCGGCGAAGAGCCTGGCGGCCCCGTGCGCCGCGAGTCCCGGCAGGTACGCCGCCGACATCCCGGCCGCCCTGGCGCGGGCGAGCGCGAGGGCGCCTATGTTGCGCGACTGGTCGACGACCACGAGCGCATCGGGGAAGCGGCCGAACAGCGAGTCCAGGTCGTCCTCCCTGTTCGCGACGGGGGTGCTCAACAGCACCTCGCCATCTCGAGTCGCGACGCATGCCCAGTGGGACGATTTCCCGACATCGAGCCCGATGACGGCTTCCGGCATTCTAATTGGTGCCACGGTGGTATCCTCCAATCGGTAGGCCGATCGGAACCCCTCCCCGCGACACCCACATTACCTGGCCGTGGCGCTTGCGCCCGGCAGTTTCCTATCAGTCGTCCGGAGCGGCGAGCGCCCCCGGTGGCAACACCCCCCGGGCCCTCTACGGGGCAGGGGCAGACGGCCATCCGGAGGCGCCCGATCGGCGGCCCCTCGGGGCTTGCCCGTATCGTAGGCAATGCGCCGAATGCTCGCCATCGAAATTTATCGATGGCCTATTTCAGACTGTAATGGGGCGACCTCTAGAGATGAATGCTCGGTGCAAAAACAAGCGCCCCAAAGAATGATTTCTCCAATTCATATGTATCCCTCGGCTAACTTAGGGCATAATGCAAAAAGTGCGACATGGCTAACTTACGGAGGCGCACCGATGGCGCACGGTCAGCCGGTCGCCAAGCATTCAACCCGTTTCCAAGTGAGAGGGAGACAACATGAGCGATATTTTGGATGTCTACGGTCGCGAGGTGCTCGACAGCCGCGGCAACCCCACCGTCGAGGTCGAGGTTGTACTCGAGGACGGCAGCTTCGGTCGCGCGATGGTGCCTTCGGGCGCATCGACCGGTGCCTTTGAGGCCTGCGAGCTGCGCGACGGCGACAAGGGTCGCTACCTGGGCAAGGGCGTCTCGCAGGCCGTCGAGCACGTCAACAACGAGTGCGCCAACGCCGTCGTGGGCCTCGACGCCTTCGACCAGCGCGCCGTCGATGCCGCGCTAATCGCCGCCGACGGTACGCCCAACAAGACCAAGCTCGGCGCCAACGCCATCCTGGGCGTGTCGCTGGCCGTCGCCCGCGCCGCTGCCGAGTCGGCGGGCCTTTCGCTGTACCAGTACCTGGGTGGCGTCAACGCCCACCTGCTGCCCACACCTATGATGAACATCCTTAACGGCGGCGTGCATGCCGACAACAACGTTGACTTCCAGGAGTTCATGATCATGCCGGTGGGCGCCCCGAGCTTTGCCGAGGGCCTGCGCTGGTGCGCCGAGGTCTATCACACCCTCAAGGGCGTGCTGCACGAGGCGGGCTTGGGCGGCGGTGTGGGCGACGAGGGCGGCTTTGCGCCCAACCTCAAGACCAACGCCGAGCCGTTCGAGTACATCACCAAGGCCGTCGAGAAGGCCGGCTTTAAGCCCGGCATCGACTTCATGTACGCCATGGACCCGGCATCGACCGAGTTCTACAACGCCGAGACCGGCATGTACGAGCTCAAGGGCGAGGGCGTGGAGTACACGAGTGCCCAGATGGTCGATTACTGGGAGAAGCTCGTCGACACCTATCCCATCATCTCCATCGAGGACGGCATGGCCGAGGAGGACTGGGACGGCTGGGTCGAGCTTACCCGTCGCATTGGCAACAAGGTGCAGCTGGTGGGCGACGACCTGTTCGTCACCAACACCGAGCGCCTTAAGAAGGGCATCGAGCTGGGTGCCGCCAACGCGATCCTGGTCAAGGTCAACCAGATCGGCACACTCACCGAGTCGCTCGAGGCCATCGAGACCGCCAAGGAGGCCGGCTATGCTTGCATCGTGAGCCACCGCTCCGGCGAGACCGAGGATTCCACGATCGCCGACCTGGTCGTGGGCGTCAATGCCGGCCAGATCAAGTCGGGCGCCCCGTGCCGCAGCGACCGTATCGCCAAGTACAATCAGCTCATCCGCATCGAGGACGAGCTCGAGGGCAGCGCGCGCTACGCCGGTAAGACCGCGTTCTACAACATTCGCTAAACGGGCGAATTTGGCGAGGGGGAGGCTGACTCGGTTCCGTCCCGCCTTGACTGGATGCTGCAAAGCGCCATGGGCGCTGGGCCATACGGCTCAGCGCCTTTTTTATGTCGAGCAAAGGCTGGCGAAGGCGGTGCAGGCGCTCGTGCTATAACTAAAGGACTTAGCGCAAACAAACCTCAACCGCACAAGGCGCACATGGATCAGATTTACGACAACAGGTACTATTCCGCCGGTTCGCGCGAGCCGTCGCCTCGCCGTGCGCGCACGGTGCAGCTCGGTGGGTCCGCTTATGCCGGCGCCGACCGCTCCACGCAGCGCCCGACAAGTACCTCGCGCCCCAATGCTCAATCAAATACCTTGGCAGATGGACCGGTGCGCCCGGCACGTTCGTCGCATGCGTCGCGTCCCTCGGCCCAGACGCACGACAGGTCGAGCAGGCCTTCGAGCCGTCTTTCGGGCTCGGACTTTATGCGCTACGCCAACGACAATGCGGTGGTCAAGGCGATCTATGACTTTACGCATGGCTCTCTGCGTCCGCTGTTTATCGGTATCGTGGTGGCGCTGGCGCTCGTGAGCCTGTATTTTCCCGTACGCGACCTGTACGTGGCAAAACGCTCGAGCGACATCTTGGCCAAGCAGGTCGAGATTCGCCAGCAATACAATGATGAGCTGCAAAAAAGCGTCGACAAGCTGCTCTCGGAGGAGGGTATCAAGGACGCGGCGTCCGAGGACCTGGGCCTGGTGATGCCCGGCGAGAAGAAGATTGACGTGCTAGGCTTGGACGACGATTCGGACTCGTCGTCGAGCAAAAAGTCCTCAAACGCCAAGAAGGCCAGCGAAGTGGCCAAGGAAATCGAAGAAGTCGGCAAGGACGCGCCGTGGTACATCCAGGCGCTCGACATGCTGTTTGGGTTTAACGGCGTCGAGGGCCAGACGGTCGTGTCCAACGGCAAATAGCGCCCGGAGGGGAGCCCGCAATGACAAATTGCAAACGCTATAAGGTGGCCGCGATCGACCTGGGAACGGTGTCGTCGCGACTGGTGTTGGCCCAGGTCGAGGGCGGAGCGATTGTGGAATCGTCCAAGCATACCGAGATTACCGACCTGGGCGAGGGCGTGGACGCGACGGGGCGCTTCTGCGAGGCGGCTGTCGAGCGTGTGCTCGCTGCGTGCCGCATGTTTGTGGACGAGGCCCGTGCCTTTGGGGCCGTGTGCGTCTGCACCACGTGTACGAGCGCCGCGCGCGATGCGTCCAATGCCGCGCTGCTGTTGGACGGCCTGCGCGATCTGGGGCTTGAGCCACAGGTGATTCCGGGTGAGGTCGAGGCGCGCCTGACGTTTTTCGGCGTGGCGCACGACTTTGCCGGCGAGCGCATCATTGTTGCCGATTCGGGCGGCGGATCCACGGAGCTCGCGACGGGCGTCTATGCGCCGGAGCGTGGGGTCTTTGCGCTGGAGGGCACGCGTTCGCTGGACATTGGCTGCCGTCGTTTGACGGAGCGCTTCTTCTCGGTGCTGCCGCCTGCGGACGGCGAGCTTGCTGCCGCCGCCAACTGGGCGGGCGAGCAGTTCGCTGCCTATTTTGAAGGCCTGCCGAGCAATTTTGAACGCGCCGAGCGCTTGGTCGCGGTGGGTGGCACCGTCACCACGCTCGTGGCGCTCGTTCATGAGCTGGAACCGTACGATTCGAGCTTTGTGCACCTGCGCGAGCTTTCGCTGGATCAGGTTTCGGCTGCTATCGAGCGCATGTCCACGCTGGATGTTGCAGGCATTGCCGCGCTGCCGGGCGTGCAGCCCAAACGCGCGGGCGTGATTCTCGCTGGCGCCGTGGTGATCCGCGAGCTTATGCGAGCCGGCGGCTACGACACGCTCGCCGTAAGCGAGAACAGCCTACTCGCCGGCATGGCCGCTACCATCAATGAGGTTCTCGACGGCGCGACCCCCACCATCGCCTGGACCCCCAGCCTCAGCGCCCTCCAATAAGTTGCGGTGAAATATGGACTAAAATCGCCCTTTCGGGCCCCAAACAGTCCCTATTCCACCGCAACTCAACAACCGGCACTTAGGGACGTTCCTTTTCTGCCGGCACCTGGGGACAGTCCTTGCGGGGCGTCCCCACAGCGCCTATGCCAGCTTGTCGATTTGCCCAATCTCCCAAAGCGGAATATTGACGAGCATGCCTTCATCTCTATATGCCGCCAGGGAGGTCCTCACACAACGCATGAGCTTGAATTTTTCGCAGGCTATTTTCAGGCTCTTTGCTTTGAGGTTCTCCGCCGCCTTGACCTCAAGCGGAAGCACGGTTCCCGCATGGTCGATGGCAAAGTCGGTTTCGGCATTGCCGGAGGTAGAGGACCAGTACGCAGGACTTTTGCCTTGCAGCAAGAGTTCCTGTGCGACATATTGCTCGGTGAGCGAGCCCTTAAACTCAGTGAAAACAGCGGATCCGTTTAGGACGATGGTCGGGGGGAGGCTGGAGAGCGCTCCAAGGATGCCGGTGTCAATGCAAAATAGTTTGAAGCCCGAGAGATCCTCATAGCTCAAGAGCGGTGCTCTGAGGGCAGAAACGCGCGGAACCTTATGAACGATTCCGTAGTCCGCGAGCCACTGGAGGCTTTCCTCAAAATCGCGTGCGCGCGCTCCGGGGCGAAGGGCGCCATAGACAAACTTCTTGTTCTCCTTGGCAAGCTGGCCGGGAAGGGATTTCCAAACCAACCTCATGCGCTCGACGATGCGGGCGGGTGCATGTTTGCCAAAATCGGATTCGTAAGCCTCGATGATTTGCTGCTGAAGCCTTCGGGCTTCGATGAAGTCGCGTGTCTCGGCGAAAGCGGAGACAACTTCGGGCATACCACCGACAACAAGGTATTCCTTGAGCAAGTGCTCGAGCTTTTCGGTAACGTTTGCTAGAAGGTTCATGTCTGCGGCAAGGATGGCGTCGGCGAGCGGGTTGCCGTCGACGGCACGAACGAACTCGGCAAACCCCATGGGACGCATGGTGAGCTGGTCGATTTTGCCGACGGGAAATGACTCGTTTTCGCGTCGGAGCGCGAGACCCATATAGGAGCCGGCTGCTACGATGTGGTATTCGGGTGCAAGTTCGTTGAAGTACTTGAGCGAGGTGATCCCGTGTGGCGCCTCTTGGATCTCGTCGAAGATGATGAGCGTGTCTGCCGGCGTTATGGTTTGGCCACTTAGGAGTTCTATCTGGGAGATGATGCGCTTGGGGTCGAGGTCCCCATCGAACAGCGAACGTGCGCTCGGCTCGAGCATAAAGTCAAAACGAATGACGTTTCGATACTGCTGGCTTGCGAATTTGTTAAGAAGCCACGTCTTTCCTGTCTGGCGGGCTCCCTTAAGCAAGAGAGGTTTGCGATTCGCCCTTGATTTCCAAGCGATAAGTTCACTCATAAGCTGTCGTTGCATATTGCCTCCCAACCCTCTCGGCTAGTATAAGGCCATATGCGCGTTTCCCTTGGAAAATGTGCGAGACAACCACGTTTTTCCATCGAAAAATGTGCGAGACAACCACGTTCTTCCATCGAAAAATGTGTGAGGAAACTCATTGGGTGAGTGGAAAAAAGTAGTCAAAAAAGCTACGTCCCAAATTAGCTGCCCTGCAGTTGACGGCATCTAAAAGAAACGGGCCCGCATCCCAAAGGGATACGGGCCCGTAGACAATACGTGGTAGGGGCGGTGGGACTCGAACCCACAATCCTTGCGGCGAGAGATTTTAAGTCTCCTGCGTATGCCAATTCCGCCACGCCCCCGTGAGACTAGAAGTCTAGCACAAGCCGTCCGTTACGCGTTGACGGCCATCGAGTGCTGACCCGACTTTTCCAAGTACTCGGTATACTTTGCCTCGTCGCCCTTGTTTTGGTACTGCAGGGCCAGCAGGTACTCCAGGCGGCAGCGCTTGACCGGGTCGTCGCCGACATCCTCGAGCATGCGCTCCAACTCGGGAATGTCGTTGTGGCGCTTGAGGATCATCGTGTCGTACATCAGCTGACACTCGTGTGCGACTGCCTCGGCCTGACCGCCCTCAAAGCCCTTGATCTCGTGCAGGAGCTCCTTGGACTTTTTGCGGTCCTCCTGGCCAACATAGTAGTTAAAGGCCTTAATCACCAGGTCGACGCGCTGCATCTTGGGGAGGTTGAGTCCCAGCAGCAGGTCGAACATCTCGCTGGCGCGCTCGTGGTCCTCGCGCAGCAGATAGGAGTTCAGACGCAGGTAGTCGCGGTTGTAGCGCGGGTACAGCATGCTGGTGAGTTTGCCGTCGAGCAAACGATCGAACTCGTCCCACTGCTTGGCAGCCATAAGCTGCTGCAGGCGCTTAAACGTGGTGCGTTTTTTGATGCTAAAGAACACCGACACGGCGATGCAGATGATAACGACGGCGGTCCAGAGTGTGCGGGAATCGGGCATATTAGGGTCCTTAGTCGCTCATAAAGCGAGCGGTATGACAACACGTACTGGATGTATTATACGCAGCGCGCAAGCAAACTGGCATAAAAGCTCATCGAGGCCGAGTGCCATCGCTCGCTGCGGTACACTTACCTAAAGTAAACCATGAAGGGAGACATTACCTATGAAGAAAATCGTTTTGGCTTGCGGTGCTGGCGCTGCTACTTCCACGCTCGTTGCCCAGAAGGTCGCCACCCTGCTCGACGCCAACGGTTACGCCGACAAGTATGAGATCGTGCAGTGCGCCATCTCCGAGGCCAAGGACGCTTGCGACGAGGGCGCCGACCTGCTGATCGCCACCACCGTTGCCCCCGAGGGCCTCACCTGCCCGTACGTGAGCGGCGTGCCCTTCATGACCGGCATGAACCGCGTTGCCGCCGAGAAGGCCGTTCTTGACGTCATGGCTCAGTAGGCGCTGCCTGCATGAGTGAGCAGAACGCCAATCCGGTAGAGCTCTTTGGTATGCGCGTTGCCCATGTGGGCATTAACGCCGCCGACCCGGCAGACGCCTTGGAGATCGCGGAGCTGTTCTCGACGATGATGGGCCTGCCCGTTATCGAGACCCCGGTTTCGTACTTTAACGATTCGCTGGTCGAGATCATGAAGCAGAACGGTCGTGGCGCCAAGGGCCACATTGGCTTTGCTGTCAACGACATCGATGCGGCCGAGAAGTGGTTTGCCGAGCGCGGGCTCGAGGTCAACGAGGAGTCGCGCGTGCTGCTGCCCGACGGCGGCACCAAGCTCGTGTACTTTAAGCGCGAGTTTGCCGGTTTCGCCGTGCACCTGTGCCGCGAGTAGCGCACAAGCTGCTTTAGTTAGCAAAAAGGGATAGGGCCGCATGGCCTTATCCCTTTATTTATGCCGAGGGGTATCCCTACCGTGGCAGGCGAATCGTAAAGCGGCTGCCGACCCCTTCGACCGAGGTCACACCGATGACACCGCCATGGCTATCGACGATCCACTTGGCAATGGCAAGCCCCAGACCCGAGCCCTGCGCGCCGGCATCGCGCGCGTTGTCGGCGCGGTAGAACCGCTCGAACGCGTGAGCTGCGGATTCCTGGTTCATACCGATGCCCTCGTCCTCAACGCTTATGTCGATCGTGCCCATGCCCGCATCGGGCGTTATGCCAAATGTGACGGTCGTTCCCGCATCCGAGTACTTGGCGGCGTTTTGCACGATCACACGCAGGGCCTGCTTCACGAGCGCCACGTCGACGGACGCATCGCAACGCGGGTCGCTGACAAGCGCAGCGTCAAAGGCCAGTTGATACGTGTGCTCGGTATCGATCATCTGTGACTCCTCGCATACCTCGCTGACCAGTGCGGCCAGGTTGGTATGCGCGCGCCGCAGGACCGTGCGTCCGGCATCGCCGCGTGCCAAAAACAGCAGCTGTTCCACGAGCTCCTGCATGTGCTCGCTTTCGGCCTTGAGGGATGCGATGGATTCCGCCAGCACGTCCGGGTCGTCTTTGCCCCAGCGGTCGAGCATGTTTACGTAGCCCTGAATCACCGCGATGGGCGTGCGCAGCTCATGGCTTGCATCGTTGACAAAGCGCATCTGCTGCAGCTTGGCCTCTTGCATCTGGCGCAGCAGGCGGTTGAGTGCGACCTCGATGCTTGCCAGGTCGGCGTCGCCGGTGGTGACGCTCGGCGAGTCGACGCTTGCGCGCTCAATGGCCTGCTCCAGCGTTTCCATCTTGCCGCCGGAGAACTGCATGCGGCCGAGCTCGTCAACGCGCAGGGCCAGGTCGTTGAGCGGCGCCATAGTGCGGCGCACGCGGCGGGCGCCGCCGAGCATATCGAGCACGCTGATAACCTGCCAGCCCGCAACGACAAGGTAGAGAGCCCATAGCGCGACGAGGTCCTGTGCGAGGGGGAAGGTCTTGGTGTTACGCGCGAGCTCGACGGTATAGGTGAGCGTGGTCAGGTTCCAGCCGCGCGCGGGGGTCAGCGACATCCTGCGAACGGCGGCGCCGGGGATCCATCCCGCGGTAAACGCGCCATCGGGCAGCGTCTGGTTGTAGCCATAGACGAGGATCGCCGCCGCAACAAGCAGCAGCAACAGATCCAGCCAGACGTAGCTCACCAAGCGGCGCCACATATAGCTCCAGTTGATGGCGCGGGCGATGGAGGTGACGCGCTTAGCCTCGTCGTTACGCGCGGCAGACATAGCCCACCCCGCGCACGGTCTGGATGATGCGGGCGCCGCCGGCGTCCTCGATCTTGGCGCGCAGGTGCGCGATGTGTACATCGACGTTGTTGGTGTCGCCCACGTATTCGTAGCCCAGCGCCTCGTGCGCAATGCGCTCGCGCGTGAGCACGGTGCCGGCGTGTGCCAAAAGCAGGGCGAGGACGTCGAACTCGCGGGCCGTGAGCGCGATGGGCGAGCCGCCGACCGTGACTTCGCGGCGGTCGGGGTCGAGCGCGACCGAGCCCACGGTGAGCGCAGCGCGAGAGGGCATGGCAGAGGCTTGGGTCGAGGCGCTGACCGGGGGCACCGCAGCGGCACCCGTAGCGCCCTCCCCGGCCCCAACGCCGCCAACACCCGAAGCCGCCCGTACGGCCTCAGCGCGCTTCAACGCCACGCGGATCCGTGCGAACAGCTCCTCAATTGCAAACGGCTTGGTCAGGTAATCGTCAGCACCGGCGTCAAGCCCTGCCACCTTGTCCATCACGGCATCGCGCGCGGTGACCATGATCACCGGCACATCCTTGTGCTTGCGTACGCGCCGCAGCACCTCCATGCCGTTGAGCTGCGGCAACAGTACATCGAGCAGAATCAGATCGTAGTCGCGCTCCAGCGCCAGGTCAACGGCGGTGCGTCCGTCGGCGGCGTGCTCCACCTGGTAGCCCTCGTGCTCCAGCTCGAGTGTCACAAAGCGGGCGATTTTCTCCTCGTCCTCTACGATCAGGATTCGTGCCATACGTGCCCCCGTCTGCGATTACTTGTCGTCGTTCAGATTTTGCTTGATGCCGTCCGCGGCATTGGCAGCGCTGTCCATCAGGTTGTTGATGCTGCCGGGCACGTCGCCGTCGCTATCGATGCGGTAGCGCATGCCAAAGAACAGGCCAAGCAGCATCAGCCAAATCGTGGCGCCCCAGGCAAACAGCGCGACGATGGGAATCAGGATGGGAATGTTGAGGATGATCGCATCGCGGCGCGTGGCGATAAACTTGGTGTCCAGGCTCAGGCGGAAGAGCTTTTTGAGGTACTCCCACACGCTGTCCATCTTCTTGGAGAAGTCGGTCTTTTCGCTCGACTTTTCGTAGGCTGCCTGCGCGGCGACCATCTCGGCCGAGGGCTCGTCGGCCGGCGCGGACTCGGTGGCGGCGTGCGCCGACGTGGTCTGGGTCTTGCCCTGCGACTCGAGCCAAATGATGGCGTCCAAAACGTTGCCGTCGGCGGCGTCGAGCGCGGCCTTGGCGTCGGTGTAACTCACGTTGCACTTGGTGCGGATGGTTTCAACTTTTTCGAGGTCGTCCATGACCTGTCCTTTCGTTCGATGGGCGCGACGCCGGGCGATCTGCCCGGGCGCGAGCGTTGCGTTCGGCGGCCTGCGTTGCGCGGTGCCGCCCCGCCCTTGGTCGAACTCTATAGTGCAGGTTATAGATTAAGCGATTCTTGAGCCAAGATTAATGTTGGATGAGTTTTTGGGTGACGGTGGGGAAGGGAGAGGTGTCCACCTAGGTGGCTAGCAGCGAGGTCTAATACTTTTCCGAGAAGTGAACGAGCTAAATCGGGCTCCCGATGCATCGACACTGTAAGGGCATCGTTTCTTGCGGTTTCGATACTAGAATCCTGCGATTTTGTTCTCAAATAATGCGGATGCTCCAGGGGTCCAAAAACAGCCGTTCACTTCTCGGGAAAAGTATTAGACCTCGATAGCGGGGGATAGGGTACCGGTGCAAAACGGCGTCATGGGTTGGTCGAGCAGGCGGTTTCTCCATTGATGTCCGCACGACATGTGACACTTACCCTGCCGCCATGCTTCGTCGCGGCGGCATGCATCTGAACAACGATCCTCTAAGGAGTTCGATTTTGATGAGTGACAACACCAAGCATCTCGCAAAGAAGTGCGTCAAGGACGCGGGGCCGTGCCTCGCGCTGTGCCTTGCCGGCGCAGCGGTCGCGCTGCTGGCTGTTCTGGGGCCATTCGACGTGCTCCGAAGTGCCAGTTCTCTGCACGTTTGCATGGCCCTTGCCGGCGCCATGATGACCGGCGGCGTGCTCGATCTGATTTTTTGGGTGCTTGATCCGTTTGGATGGAAGAACGAGGGGTAAGCCCTAAGGGACGGAAGGGCTGGAACGGTTGGCTTAGCGATCGTGCAGAATGTGGGCGAGCGACTTACAGGGAAGTGGTAATCCGATGACGGTCTATGTGACGGGCGATATTCACGGCGGCCTCGACATGCAAAAGCTGCGCGATTGGGAGCTTGGGGATAGCCTGACGAGCGACGACTATCTGATTGTCGCGGGCGACTTTGGCTTTCCGTGGGATTTCTCTGCCGAGGAGTGCGCTGATATCGCCTGGCTGGAATCGCGTCCCTATACCGTATTGTTTGTCGACGGCAACCACGAGCGTTTCGACCACTGGGCGGAGCGTCCCATGGAGTTGTGGCACGGTGGGCTGACGCAGCGCCTGTCGGACACCTCCCCCATACGGCGCCTGACGCGCGGCGAGGTTTTTGAGCTCGACGGCTCAACGGTCTTTACCATGGGCGGCGCCACGAGTGTGGACAAGGAATACCGCGTGCCATATTCCAGCTGGTGGCCGCAGGAGTTGCCGGGTGAGCGCAACTTTGAGGAAGCGCGGGCAAAGCTCGATAGCGTGGACTGGAAGGTCGACTACGTGATAACCCACACCTGTTCCACGCGCATGCTCTCGCCCACGCTCTATCCGGCACCTGGCTGGAATTACCCCGCCGTTGATCGGCTTACGGCATTTTTCGATGAGCTGGAGGACCGCTTGGACTACAAGCGATGGTACTACGGGCATTTTCATCGGGATGCCAACCCAGCCGAGCGCCACACCGTGCTCTACGACTGCATCGTTCGCCTAGGCGACGAACTCCAGCCCTGGGACGTTGCGTAGGGGCGGGACGTTTGGCTACTCGGCCGTTACAGTGATGTTTTCCCGATGCGCGCGGATGACGTCCCAGCTAAAGTGCTCGACCAGCTGCTCGGCCGCGCGCGGTGCGGTGTCCGGCGTGATGCCCGTTTGTCCGGCGAGCCAGCCCAGCAGCGCTTCGGGCGTGCCAAAGCGGGCGCGTAGTTCGCCTAGGTCCAGATCGCGGTCGCGCTTGGAAAGGCGGCGGCCGTCCGGCGACATGAGCAGCGGAATGTGCGCGTAGTGCGGCGTGGGAAGTCCCAGCAGATGCTGCAGGTAGATTTGGCGCGGCGTGGAGCCCAGCAGATCGCATCCGCGCACGATCTCGGTGACGCCCATGGCGGCGTCGTCGACCACCACGGCTAGCTGATAGGCAAAAACGCCGTCGCTGCGGCGGACCAAAAAGTCGCCGCACTCGGTGGCGAGCGCTTCGCATTGGGCCCCGTACGTGCGGTCTACAAACTCGACCACGTCGTCGGCGAGGTCATCGACGGTGGGCACGCGCAGGCGCGTGGCCGGGGCGCGCAGGGCACTGCGGCGGGCAACTTCTTCGGCCGAAAGGTTTCGGCAGGCGCCGCGGTAGATAGGCGTGCCGTCGCTGGCGTGCGGCGCGCTCGCGGCGTGGAGCTCGGCGCGCGTGCAAAAGCAGGGATAGGTGAGGCCGGCGTCTTGCAGCCGGCGCAAGGCGGCTTCGTACAGGTCTAGGCGATCATGCTGGTAGTAGGGGCCTTCGTCCCACTCGAGACCCAGCCAGGCCAGGTCGTCGATCAACTGGGCCGCAAGTTCGGGACGCTTGCAGCGATCGTCCAGGTCCTCGATGCGCAACACGATACTGCCGCCCTGGCTGCGGGCCGAAAGCCACGCGCACAGGCAGCTGAACACGTTGCCCAGGTGCATGCGGCCCGAGGGCGACGGGGCAAAGCGGCCCACGACGGGCGCGGGAACGGAGGCGGACGGCGTCGTTGGCGCGTCCGCGGCGGGCGTTGATATGTTGCGTGCTTTGATATCCATGCGGACGAGTATAGCGCGGGGCGCGGTAGGGAAGGCGCTGCCGTGGCTCGCAAGTTGGCGACGCTGCGCATTGCGCGCGGCGGGTCTGCGGCTCAATGTCTCGACCGCTGCACATCGACTCGGCTTTATAGACGACAGAAACCCCGGCAGCTCTTCGCAACTGCCGGGGTTTCCGCGGAAAAGGGGGACATGATCCTCGAGCGAACGGGAAAGGGGCAAACCGTTTTCGCTCAACTGCTTTATGCCCTTCGCCCGCAGGCTCAATCAGCGTATTTAGCGGCAACACAAAGCCGCTACACCTGTGACGGAGCTGTGAAGCGGCGCCTGCTGCTGGCACGAGCCATGGCAAGGGGTGTCCCAGACTGCCGGCAGATAAGGAACGTCCCCAAGTGCCGGCCGTGGACGTGACTTTCGTCCCGTTTGATACTCCGCTGGCCTAGATGTTCGTCACATGAGCCCGCAAACGTGGGACAATGACGCTACTGGTACCACAGACAAAGGATGTGCCTATGAACGCCCCCGTTGCCCAGCCCTGTCGGCAGCGCCGCCTGTTTGCGCGATTCGCTTCCGTCTGCGCACTCGTCGCGCTTGCGTTGTTGCTGCTGCCTGCCGCCGCGCACGCCGACGGCTACTCCATGAGCCAAACCTACATCGGCGCCACGGTTGAGGCCGATGGCTCGCTGACCGTTGTCGAGGGACGCCAGTTCGATTTCGACGACGACATCAACGGCGTGTATTGGGATATCAATACAGGCTCTAACCAGCAAGGCGGCTCGGTGGTCGTCAATGTGCTAAGCGTCGAGGAAGACGACACTGCGTTTAACAAGGTCGACAGCGCAAACAAAGGCGACGACGGCGTTTACACGGTGGAACAGTCCGACGACGGCGTAAAGATTAAGGTGTTCAGCCCCCACGAGAGCGGCGACAGCGCAATCTACTACGTGAGTTATTCCATGACCGGTGCGGTTATGAACTGGGCCGATACCGCCGAGCTTTACTGGAAATTTGTGGGTGACGGCTGGTCGGCGGATTCCGATGACGTCGAGATGGAAGTGTATTTCGCAAATGCCGCTGCCGGGACGGCTGCCGTCAAGGGCGATAACTTCCGCGCATGGGGCCACGGTCCGCTGACGGGCGACGTGTCGCTCGATGAGGACGAGCCCATGGTCACCTATACCATTCCCTGCGTGCATCAGGGCGAATTCGCCGAGGCACGCATCGCCTTCCCCAGCGACTGGGTGCCGCAGCTTGCCGCCTCGGGCGAAGAGCGCATGTCAACGATCCTGAGCGAAGAGAAGGAATGGGCCGACGAAGCTAACGCCCGCCGTGAGCACGCGCGTGCGGTTGCCAGCGCGATTGCCGTGGTGTGTGTTGTCGTGGCGGTTGCCTATACCGGTGTGATCGTGATGCTTAAGCTGCGCAGGCCCAAGCCCAAGCCGCTCTTCCAGGACGAGTACTTCCGCGATGTGCCCTCGGCCGACCATCCCGCGGTGCTTGCAGCTCTCATGAGCTGGAACGACGTGCCCGATCAGGCATATATCGCCACGCTTATGAAGCTCACCGACGACCGCGTGATCAAGCTGGAAGAAGCGACCGAGACCAAGAAGAAGGGTCTGCTCCGTCGCGAAAAAGAGGAGCAGACGTATCGCATCACAGTGACCGACGAGGCCTGGAAGGCTGCCAAGAAGGACGGCATCGATCGCGATGTGCTCAAGGTCTTCTTCGCCGGCGTTAAGCCCGATAAGGACGGAGTCCGTTCGCGCACGTTTAGCGAGCTGGAGGAGTACGCTAGCGAGCGCACCACATCTGTTGGCGACAAGCTCGAGGACTATCAGAGCACGGTTAAGGGCAAGCTGGAGGCGCGCGAGCTTATCGCATCGGATGGCACCATCGCGATGGTGGCCGGCCTGGTTCTCGGTATCATCATCGTCTTTGGCATTCTGGGCTCTCTGATCTATACCGACTTTGCGGATGCCAATGTCGGTGCCGCTATGATCTCGATCCCCGTCACGATCGTGGGCTTTGCCCTGAGCTGCACTTTCCGCCGTTACACGCCGGAGGGCGCCGAGGTGGCGGCTCGCTGCAAGGCGCTCAAGCATTGGCTCGAGGACTTTACGCGTCTGAAGGAGGCCGTCCCCAGCGACCTGATCTTGTGGAACAAGCTGCTGGTGATGGGCGTTGCCCTGGGCGTTTCGAAAGAAGTGCTGCGACAGCTGGCCGAAGCCGTGCCTGCGGACCTGCGCAACAGCGACGATTTCTACGACAACTACCCCTGCTACTGGTGGTATTACCATCACTACGGCAACGAGTCCCCACTCGATTCGTTCAACGATGTGTACCACGAGACCATCCGCGAGCTGGCTTCGAGCTCCGACAGCTCGAGCGGCGGCAGCGGCGGCGGCTTCTCGGGCGGCGGAGGCGGCGGCGTCGGCGGAGGCGGCGGCGGAACGTTCTAACGGTCGTAAATTATGGGATGGGCTTTTCTCGACAGCCGTCGGGGAAAGCCCATCCCCTTTTTACGCGCTACCTACGAAGACTGTCCCCAGCAACTAGTCATTTAAGAACGTTCCCAACGACTAGGTGCGGTTGCTGCCAAGGAGTGTCCCGGGGTGCCGGCACAAAAGGAACGTCCCTAGCTGCCAGGTTTAGGCTGTTAGATCGAGTTCGTAGAGGAAGCTTTCGCGCGGCATGGCGTGGCGGCGCTCTTCGCGGTTGGCGCGGTGCGTGGCGGTGCGTTTAAAGCCGTGCAGCTCGTAAAACTTCCAAGAGCAGTTGGAGTCGGTGTACAGGTGCGCCCTTGTCGCCCCGCGCGAGGAAAGGTACGAGACCGCGGCATCGAGCAACACCGAGCCAACGCCCAGGCCATGGACATCGGGATCGACGGCGAGCAGCGTGACTTCGTTGTCGTGCGGCAACGGGCTGCTCTCGAGCAGGCGGTTGTTGGTTCGAATGGTGGCGCGCACAAACGAGAGATACTCGGCGCAGGCATCAGGCTCCAGCTCGCGCATCTGCGAAAGCAGCGCGCGTTCGGTATCCATCCAGTGTTCCTTAACGGTGGCGCCGGAACTCTGTCCCGCACGCGCGAGCGAAATGCCACGCGCCTGACCGTCGATTACGGCAACCTGCGAAAACGTCGATGACGAAAGGCAATAGGCGAGGTCGCACGCGGCCTCAAGGCGGTTGTACTCATCGTTATCCGAATTGTTATGCCAAAGCTGCTGCAGAATCAGCGCGATGGCGTCGAAGTCTTCGGTATCAAACGGTCGGTAGAGAACCCGCGAGACCATGGTGCCTCTTTCTTTTGCGGATGCATATCGAGCACAGTTCTACCACGCTATTGGCATCTAATTATGGTGCCCCTGTGTTCCATGAACTCACCGTGCCCGGTGCCGTGCCCATCCCCTCCGCTCGCAAACTTTTTCTGCACATGCGCTCGTTGCGGGGTGCATCGATGCGCTCGATGCGCTACATTGAATCAGTATTTTCAATGCCGCTGCGCGAGCGCTGCAGATCGACGTATCACCGACTCACAGAGCACGGCGGCGTACCAGACAGGAGGACTGCATGGGATCTGATGTGAAGATCGCGCGCGCGTTGATCTCGGTTACCGATAAGACGGGCGTCGTCGATTTCGCACGGACGCTGGTCGATGACTTTGGCGTCGAGATCATCTCTACGGGCGGCACGGCTCGTGCCATCGAGGACGCGGGCGTTCCCGTAACCCCCATCGAGGAGTTCACGGGCTATCCCGAGATGATGGACGGCCGCGTTAAGACCCTGCACCCCAAGGTTCACGGCGCGCTGCTGGCCCGCCGCGATTCCGAGCAGCACATGCAGGAGGCGGCTCAGCACGGCATTAAGCTGATCGACCTGGTCGTCGTCAACCTGTACGAGTTCGAGAAGACCGTCGCCAACCCCGAGGTCACCTTTGCGGATGCCATCGAGCACATCGACATCGGTGGCCCCTCCATGCTGCGTTCCGCTGCTAAGAACGCCGCGAGCGTTACCGTCATCTCTGACCCGGCTGACTACGACGCCGTCCTTGCCGAGATGCGCGAGACCGGCGGTTGCACCACGCTTTCCACCCGTCGCCGCCTGCAGGTGAAGGTCTACCAGACTACCGCCGCCTACGACACGGCTATCTCCCGTTGGCTTGCCGCCCAGGCAAGCGACGTGGCGGACACCTCTGCCAAGCTCGAGATCTCGCTGGAGAAGGTCGACGACCTGCGCTATGGCGAGAATCCGCAGCAAAAGGCCACGGTCTATCGCTTTGCCGAGGGCTGCGAGAACACCGCGAGCTCTCAGTTCCCGCTCGTGGGCTCCGAGCAGATCCAGGGCAAGCCGCTCAGCTACAACAACTATCTGGATGCCGATGCCGCTTGGAACCTGGTCCGCGAGTTCGACGAGCCGGCCTGCGTGATCCTCAAGCACCAGAACCCCTGCGGTTCTGCCGTTGCCGAGGACATCACGGCTGCCTACGACCGCGCCTTCGCCTGCGATCCCAAGAGCGCCTTCGGCGGCATCATCGCCTGCAACCGCGAGGTTCCCTATGAGCTGGTCGAGCACTTTGCCGATCAGAACAAGCAGTTCGTCGAGGTCATCATCGCCCCGAGCTACACTGCCGAGGCGCTCGAGCGCATGGCCAAGCGCCCCAACCTGCGCGTGCTGGCTACCGGCGGCGTGGACCACGGCGCCCAGGTGGAGCTGCGCTCCATCGACGGCGGCATGCTGGTGCAGGAGGTCGACCACGTGACCGAGGACCCCGCGACCTTTACGTTCCCCACCGACCGCAAGCCCACCGACGCCGAGATGGCCGAGCTCGAGTTTGCCTGGAAGGTCTGCAAGGGCGTTAAGTCCAACGCCATCCTGGTCTCCAAGGGTAAGGCCGGCATTGGCATGGGCCCGGGTCAGCCTAACCGCGTCGACTCTGCGCTGCTGGCCTGCGAGCGTGCCGAGGACTTCTGCGAGCGCGAGGGCGTGGAGAAGGGCGGCTTTGCCTGCGCAAGCGACGCATTCTTCCCGTTCCGCGACAACGTCGACGTGCTTGCCGCGCATGGCGTGACCTGCATCATCCAGCCCGGCGGCTCCAAGCGCGATGACGAGAGCATCCAGGCCTGCAACGAGCACAATATTGCGATGGTTTTCACGGGTGCGCGCCACTTCCGCCATTAAGTAGGGAGGTGGCGCTGCGGCTTGCCCAACCACCGCACCTTGCCGCTCATTCGTCGCCCGCGTACCCAAGTACGCGTCGCTCCTCTTTCACGGCAATCTGCGGCACCTGGGCAACCCTCGCCGACCTGTTAGGTTGACTGGGGAGGATGGGATGTTATCTCGTCCCTTGGACCGCCTCGCTTCTAAAATTATCTCTGCAAAAGACGGCCGCTCCGTTTGGAGGGCCGTCTTTTTGGTATAAGAGGACGGAATGACTAACACGAAAGGTATGACCATGCCCCAGATTGATGATGCAGAGCTGTTTGGCAATGCCGAGGACCAGCGTGCGTACGAGGACTTTTGCGCCAATCAGGAGGCGGTCGAGAAGTTTACGCTCGACAAGCCCGCGCTTATCTGCCGTTGGCGCATGTCCAACAAAAAGGTGCCCATGCTCAACCGTCACATTCGCGCGCTGTCCGAGCGCTTGGTGCAGGGCGAGCCGCTTACCCATAACATGCTCAGCTGGGCCAAGCAGCACGTTGAGTGGTCGCTTGCCGAGGGCGATTACACCGCGCACGACGGCGTGCTCATGCTGGTGATCGACGTTAACGGCAATGCCGCCATGACGGTGGGTGAGTACGAGCCGCTGGCCGATACTTCGGCCAAGGCGCTGCGTGCCCGCTCCGCCGAGGCCCGCTCCGAGGCCGACGAAACCGGCGTGGCGCCCGAGCTGCTCGCTGCCGTCAACAACGGCGAGCTGGCCTTTGTGGCGCCGGCGGACGAGTGCCTGTGTGGCACGGCGACGCTCATAGAGCAGCTGGCCCAGACCAAGGGCATCCCGGTCACGCGCGTGGACATTCCCGCACAGCTCAAGGGCGCCTTGTTCCTGGTAAGCGACGAGCACGGCGTGGTGCCTGCCACCGACGCCGACGCCGCCGAGTCTGATGCCGCGACGGTCGCCTTCTTTGCCGACGGCTACGAAAAGCTTCGCGCCCGCCGCTAAATGATTATTCTGGGACGGGGATTAAAGAATCATTTTGGTTCCCGCCACCGCTGCGAGTGCGAGGCGGACAAAACGCCCCGCTCGCGAACAGTTCTGTCACCTTGGCGACGTGCGTGGCGCGCACCTGCAGTTTCGCAGCCATAATGGTGGCAAGACAATCAAGAGGGGAGCGGAATCCATGGCGCTAATCTATATCGTTGAGGACGACGAGCCCATTCGTCGTGAGCTTGTCGACATCCTTGCCCGCGCCGGGTTTGAAATCGAGGCCTGCGAATCGTTCGAGCATGTCTCGCGCGATATTCTCGCCGCCGCGCCCGACCTGGTGCTGCTCGACCTCACGCTTCCCGTCAAGGACGGCCAGCATATCTGCCACGAGGTTCGCCGCGAATCCGAGGTCCCCATCATCGTCCTCACCTCGCGCACGACCGAGATCGACGAGGTCATGGCCATGACGCTCGGCGCGGACGACTTTGTTCCCAAGCCCTATAGCGCGCGCGTGCTCGTGGCGCGCATCAACGCACTGCTGCGTCGCACCGCGGCGTCAGGCGAGCGCAGCACGCTCGTCCACAAGGGGCTGGAGCTCGACCTCGCCCGCTCTATGGTCACCAACACGGCGACCGGCGACAGCACCGAGCTCACCAAAAATGAGCTGCGCATTCTCTCGCTGCTCCTGAGCCGCGCGGGCAAGATCGTCTCGCGCTCGGCCATCATGCAGGACCTGTGGGACTCCGACGCCTTCGTGGACGACAATACGCTCACCGTCAACATCAACCGCCTGCGCACCACGCTCGAAAAAATCGGCATCAAGGGGTATTTGACGACGCATCGCGGCCAAGGCTATTCGGTCTAGGGGCCGGCTATGTCGTTTGGCAAGTTCTTTAAAGATGCACTGCTTCCCGTCGCCGTGTGGACGTGCGGCGTGCTGCTGAGCTGCTTTGTGCTGACGGTCGCTGGCGCACCCGTTTCTATCGTGGTCGTGGCGGTTGGCGTGTCCTTTATCTTCGGTATGCTCGGCATCGTGATCGAGTACGCTCGCCGTCGCCGTTTTCTGCGTCAGTTGGAGCGCGCGGCAGAGGAGCTCGAGAGTCCCGCATGGGTGCAGGAGATGGTGCAATGCCCAACCTATGCCGAGGGCGAGCTCGAGTACGAGGTCCTGTGCCGGGTGGGCAAAGCCGCCTGCGACGAGGTTGCCGAGGGCCGGCGTCAGACCGAAGACTATCGCGACTATATCGAGAGCTGGGTCCACGAGGCCAAGCTGCCCCTGGCGGCGGCTCACCTGATTCTGGAAAACCTCGACGGCGGCGCAGATGACCCAACACGTGTCGATGACCTGGGTCGCGAGTTGGCTCGCGTGGAACGCTATATCGACCAGGCGCTGTACTACGCGCGCTCGGAAGTCGTGGAGCGCGACTACCTGATTCGCCGCTGGGACCTTAAGACCTTGGTGACGGGTGCGATTAAGGCCAACGCGCGCGAGCTCATTGCGGCGCACGTGGCTCCGGTGTGCGAGAACCTCGACTTCGAGGTCTTTACCGACGAAAAATGGCTCGAGTTTATCCTGGGCCAGCTCATTCAGAACAGCATTAAATATGCGCGCGAGGACGGCGCGAAGATCGTGTTTTCGGGCGCGTTACTGGACGAGGGCCTGGCGAGCGAGCGCATCGAGCTCACCGTTGCGGACAACGGCTGCGGCGTGTGTGCGGCAGACCTGCCACGCGTGTTCGAGAAGGGCTTTACCGGCGACAACGGCCGCACCACCAAGCGCGCAACGGGCATCGGCCTCTACCTGGTGGCGCGCCTATGCTCCAAGATGGGCATCGACGTCACGGCGGCATCCGACTCCGGCGAAGGCTTCGTCGTAACATTCGCCTTCTCGACGAACAAGTTCCAATACTTTGAGTAGCCGGGCCGTCTTGCGCTGCGGACGGCTATGTTCCCGAACGTGAACTTAGCTAAGGCAACTGGCGTTATGTTCCCGAACGTGAACATAACTATGAGGCTCAAATGGATCTCCCAAAACAAAAACGTGCAGCCCAAACAAAACGTGGCCGCCCCACGCCATCTTAATATCAGACAACTCGTTGAAGTATGGTGACGAAGGCGCAAGGCCGGGAGGGGTTATCTAAGCCGACATCCCGCAGCCGCGAAGCGGCGAGGACGTCGGCGTGATAACCCCGCAGGCCTTGCGCCGACGGGAAGGAACCTACTTCACGACCAGAATGTCGCAGTCCGTATTGCGCAGCAGGAACGTCGAAATTGAACCCAGCAGCGCATACTTGATCGAGGACAGGCCGCGGGCGCCGCAGAGCACCAGGTCGGGCTTAACCACGTCGAGCATCTCGTCCTTGAGCGTCTCGCGAATGCGGCCGGCGCGAATCATGACCTCGACCTCGGGAATGTCGGGATTGGCCTTGGCCTCTTCGAGCTGCTTGGCGATGGAGTTCTTAAATGCCTCCTCTAGGCCGTTGACCAGGTCGACCGGATAGGAGCCGGCGCTCTCGAGTGCCGTGGAATCGATAACGTGGCCGATAATCAGCTTGGCGCCGTTGTTCGCGGCGACCTTGATGGCGCGTGCGAGCACAAAATCCTGCTGCTCAGTACCGTCGAGTGAAACAAATACCTTGGTGTAGCCCTCGTTCATGGTTTCCTCCTTGGTCTATCGCACGGGCGCGGGGCTCGTGCGTCGGGCGGGCGCGGGTGCGTTGACCGCCGGACACTTTATCTTGTTGCAGTTATACCCAAGGATTTCGGTTTAACTGCTCGCAATTCTGTGAACGGG
Organism: uncultured Collinsella sp.; assembly: GCA_900543505.1. Taxonomy (GTDB): domain Bacteria; phylum Actinomycetota; class Coriobacteriia; order Coriobacteriales; family Coriobacteriaceae; genus Collinsella. Next base: position 39,653 of record UQSB01000010.1, read on the forward strand.
CGAGTTTTTTGGTAAGGGTAGGCGCGGTCGCACCGCCAACGGTTGATAATGGGACATCGCCCGCATCGTCCGCAGAACATCTACCGGCGGGTGTCTAACGAGGGGGTCCCTTTGGATATTATCGAGCTTCTAAAATCTGCCTTCATGGGCCTGGTCGAGGGCATCACCGAATGGCTGCCCGTTTCGTCGACCGGTCACATGATCTTGGTGGACGAGTTCGTCAAGATGAACGTGAGCGAGACGTTCTGGAACATGTTCCTGGTCGTGATTCAGCTTGGCGCCATTTTGGCCGTCTGTGTGCTGTTCTTCCATGAGCTCAATCCGTTCTCGCCCAGCAAGGGCAAGGAGGGCCGTCACGACACCTGGGTGCTGTGGGGCAAGATTGTGCTCGGTTGCATTCCTGCGGCGGCGATCGGCCTGCCGCTCAACGACTGGATGGAGGAGCATTTCTACAATGCTCCCGTCGTGGCGCTGGCGCTCATTGTGTACGGCGTGCTGTTTATCGTGATCGAGAACTGGCGCGCGAGCAAGCGCGAGGAAATGGCCGTTGCCGGTTCGTTTGGTTCGCGTGCTGTGGTGTCGGGTGGACGTCCCGCCGGTGCGCACTTTGCGGCGCCCGCCACGGCTACCGCTGAGGATGAGGACGATGACGAGAATCTGGACTTTGGTTCCATCGCCACGCTCGAGGATCTAAGCTGGAAGACTGCGCTGGGTATCGGCTGCTTCCAGGTGCTTTCGCTGGTGCCTGGTACGTCTCGCTCCGGTTCTACTATCATCGGCGGCCTGCTTTTGGGCTGCACGCGCTCGGTGGCGTCTAAGTTCACGTTCTTCCTGGCCATCCCTGTCATGTTTGGCGCGAGTGCGCTCAAGCTGGTCAAGTACTTCATCAAGGGCGGCACGTTCGGCACCAACGAGATCGCCATCTTGGGCGTGGGCTGCGTCGTCGCCTTTGTGGTGTCGCTCATTGCCATCAAGTGGCTTATGGGCTTCGTTCGCCGTCACGACTTCAAGTGCTTCGGCGTCTACCGCATCATCCTGGGCATCGTGGTGCTCGCGTACTTCTTCGTTCTGGAGCCTATGCTCGGCCTGTAACTTGGTTGACGCTGCGCGGCGGCCAGAGCGACAACTTGTCATTCAACGAGGGCGGCATGACCAAAAGGTCTATGCTGCCCTCTTTTTTGGGCGATGGGGTGGGTCCGATGGTGGCGCACGGAGTCGTGGTGTGATTTGCGTCGGTGTCCGCGCGGCTCGGTATACTGGTACGGCTCAAACTATGGCGCTGCCCGCAGGCGCGCCGTCCGTCAGATGAGGAGTCGCCCATGACCCAGCCCCTGCCCTGGGAAAAGAATGCTGCGGTACCCGTGCCGCCCGCGCCGGAACCCGTGCCACTCGATGCATACACCGCCCCCGCTGCGCCGGAGCCCGAGCTCGTTCCGCTCGACATCTACGACGCTCCTGCGCCGGCACCCAAACCCGCCAAGCCGCTCGTCGACATCGACAGCCTTAATCCCGCCCAGCGCGAGGCGGTCCTGACCACCGAGGGCCCGTTGCTGGTGCTCGCCGGCGCCGGCTCGGGCAAGACCCGCGTCTTGACCTTCCGCATCGCACATATGCTCGGCGACTTGGGTGTTAAGCCTTGGCAGGTTCTTGCCATTACGTTTACCAACAAGGCTGCGGCAGAGATGCGCGAGCGTCTGACGGCACTCATCCCCAGCGGCACCCGTGGCATGTGGGTGTGCACCTTCCATGCCATGTGCGTGCGCATGCTGCGCGAGGACGCCGATCTGCTGGGCTACACCGGCCAGTTCACCATCTACGATGACGACGACTCAAAGCGCATGGTGCGCGACATTATGCAGGCGCTCGGCATCGAGCAAAAGCAGTTCCCCATCAACATGATCCGCAGCAAGATCAGCTCTGCTAAAAACGCCATGATCGGGCCCGAGGACATGCTCAAGAGCGCCGATAGCCCCAACGACAAAAAGGCCGCGCAAGTCTACCTGGAGCTGGAGCGCCGCCTGCGCGCCGCCAACGCGATGGACTTCGACGACCTGCTCGTGCGCACGCTCGAGCTACTGCGCACCCGCCCCGAGGTGCTCGACAAGTACCAGGAGCGCTTCCGCTACATTAGCGTCGACGAGTATCAGGACACCAACCACGTCCAGTACGAGATCGCCAACCTGCTGGCCGCCAAGTACCAAAACCTTATGGTCGTGGGCGACGATGACCAGTCCATTTACAGCTGGCGTGGCGCCGACATCACCAACATCCTGGACTTTGAGCAGGACTTTAAAAACTGCAAGACCGTCAAGCTGGAGCAGAACTATCGCTCTACGGGTCATATCCTGAGCGCCGCCAACGCCGTGGTGCGTCACAACTCGCAGCGCAAGGACAAGCGCCTGTTTACGGCCGAGGGCGATGGCGAGAAGATTCAGGCTTTCCAGGCAAGCGATGAGCGCGACGAGGGCCGCTGGATTGCCGGCGAGATCGAAAAGCTGCATGCCAAGGGTACAAGCTACGACGATATCGCCGTGTTCTACCGCACCAACGCCCAGTCGCGTATCCTCGAAGATATGTTCCTGCGCGCGGGCGTGCCCTACAAGATCGTCGGCGGCACGCGATTCTTCGACCGCGCCGAGATTCGCGACGTCATGGCCTACCTCAAGATGATCGTGAACCCGGCCGACGAGATGAGCGTCAAGCGCGTCATCAACACGCCGCGCCGCGGCATCGGCTCCACCTCGATCCAAAAGATCGAGCAGCTGGCGCGCGACAACCGCTGCTCGTTCTTCCAGGCCTGCGAGATCGCAACAGCCGAGACGGGCATGTTTAGTGCCAAGGTGCGCAACGGCCTGTCGAGTTTTGTGGCGCTGGTGCGCGAGGGCCGCCGCATGGACGGCGAGCTCAAGGACGTCGTCGAGATGATTGTCGATAGGACGGGCCTGCTGCAGGCGTTTCGCGCCGAGGGCACCATGGAGTCCGAGAGCCGCGCCGAGAACATCCAGGAATTCCTGGGCGTCGCCGCCGAATTTGAGGAGACGCACGAGGATATCGAGGGTACGCTCGAGAGTCTAGAAGAGCTGCGCGCGGCCGGTGTTGCCGACGTGCCGTCCGTCGCCGAGTCCGAGTCCGTCGTGGTGAGTGCGCCCGCGTCCGAGCCGGAGCCGTCCGCTCCGGCATCCTCGTTTGAGGCACTTGTCGGCGCTCGTGACGCCGCGGGCTCCAATCCGCTCGATAGCCTAGCCGCCCCGGCGCTCTCGCCGCAGGATGCCCTGGCCGCCGCCATCGCGGGCAACGCGTATGCCGTGCCAACAGAGCTACCGGCGGGCGCCGTGCATGCCGACGAGATCGAGCGCACCTACGGTCCGCTCACCTGTAAGGCACTGCCGGCACTCATGGAGTGGCTGGCCCTGCGCTCCGACTTGGATTCCCTGGCCGGCGAGACACATGCCATCACCATGATGACCATCCACTCCGCTAAGGGCCTGGAGTTCCCCGCGGTGTTCGTGGCCGGCATGGAGGAGGGTATCTTCCCGCACGTGCACGACTTTGGCGGTAGTGACGATCCGGGCAAGCTCGAGGAAGAGCGTCGCCTGGCCTACGTCGCCATCACGCGTGCTCGCAAGCGCCTGTTTTTGACCTATGCGGCCACGCGTCGCACCTACGGCTCGACCTCTGCCAACCCGCGTTCGCGCTTCCTTAACGAGATTCCGTTTGAGGATATCGAGTTTAGCGGCATCGGTTCTGCCGGTTTTGAGGGCACGGGCTGGGAAAAGCGCGGCGACCGTCACGGCACCTTTGGCTCGGGCATGGGCTCGGATATGTATGGCGGCAAGGTGTTTGGTTCGCATACGCGCTCGACCGGCGGCTCCGGCTCGCGCGGCGGGTCGAGCTTTGACGACTTCTTTGGCGGCAGCAGCTATGGGACCGAGCGCCATCGTGGGGTTTCGCCTGACGCCGGCCGCGTTGCCTCGACCTTTGGCTCGGGCGCGCCGCGAGCCAAAAAGCCGTCGTCCAAGGTGTCGCCGACGGTGGAGCGCAAGGTCGATCGCACCAGCGCGTCGCAGGACTTTGCCGCGGGCGATACCGTGAGTCACAAGACCTTTGGCACGGGTACCGTGATCTCGGTCGCCGGAGACATGATCGAGGTTCAATTCGAAAAGACCGGCCAGACCAAAAAGCTCATGAAGGGCTTTGCGCCGATCGTCAAGCTGTCGTAATCTCGGCGGCCCCGGACAGGCGCCATGGACAACGTCGCCTGCTCGGACAGTCCTGCTCGCACGGAGAGCACATTAAGTGCTCTCCGGCTCGTGCGGAACTCGCGATCGACGTTGTCCATGGCGCCTGTCCGGGGCCTTGGGTAACGTTGCTTGCGAACGTCGCTTTGCTCGTTCGCTTTTTGGTCTGGAGAGCCGGGTGGGCTGATAAATAGATGTGAGTAGGGGCTCTCCCGTTTGATGAGCGGGGGAGCCCCTTGTTGCGTTTTGGTTGTTGGTGCGACCTAGAGGTGGCTGATGATCAATTCCATTTTGCCTTCGAGGTCGATGGAGCTGACGGTGCTCGGGGCTAGCAGGTGGCTTCCCTTGTGGACGGGGTTGCCGCAGACGGTGCCTTCGCCGTCGATGACTGACAGGCACATGAAGGGCCAGCGCTGCTCCAAGGTCTTGCTGCCGTTGACGCGCACGCGATCGACGGTGTAGCAGGGGTTGGACTCGAGCTCGGTTACGCCATCGACCTCGCGCGCGGTTACGGTACCGTCGGTCGGTGCCTGCGCGTTAAAGTTGATGCAATCCAGGCTCTGCTCAATGTGAAGTGGGCGCAGCTTTCCGTCGGTGCCGGGACGATCGTAGTCGTATAGACGATACGTCACGTCGCTCGACTGCTGCGTCTCTAAAATGAGCGTGCCGGTCTTGATGGCGTGGACGGTACCGGAATCAATCTGGAAAAAGTCGCCCTTGTGGATCGGCAGCACGTTGAGCATGTCGTCCCAGCGGCCGTCTTCGATCATCTGTGCAGCCTCGGCGCGGTCCTTGGCGCGCTGGCCGACGATGATTGTGGCGCCGGGCTCGCAGTCCAGCACATACCAGCACTCGGTTTTGCCCAGGCTGCCGTTCTCGTGCTCGGCGGCGTACTCGTCGTTGGGATGGATCTGGATCGAAAGGTCGTCCTTGGCGTCCAGAATCTTAATGAGCAGCGGGAACTCCTTGCCCTCGCAGTTGCCAAAGAGCTCGCGGTGCTCGGCCCACAGCCATGACAGCGTGTGACCGGCGTACGGGCCCTCAGCGATCTGGCAGTCGCCGTTGGGGTGTGCCGAGATGGCCCAGCACTCACCGATGGGACCCTCGGGAATGTCGTAACCAAATACGGTTTCGAGCTGGCGGCCGCCCCAGATCTTCTCGTGGAAGATCGGCGTCAGTTTAATCAAATCGGACATGTTCATACCCCCATGGTGTTGCGCGGCCGCCCACTCTAAACGAGCCGTAACGAGCGCCCGCATGACTACAAAACCTATGCCAACGTTACGTTGTGCAGCTCAAAGCGGTCACCAACGTTGCGCGAGATCGAATGCTCAAAGGCGGTGCCGCTATCCAAAAAGCCAATCTGGTTGAGCTCGAGCAGGGGAGAGCCGGGCTTGGTGTCCAGGCGCTCAGCCTCTTCCTCGGTTGCTGCTACGGCGCGAATGGTGCGGTGGAAGCTCGAAATCTTCAGCCCGCATTGCTTGCGGATGAAGCTGTAGACCGATCCATACAGGTCTTTCTTTTTAAGGCCCGGAATCAGCTCGAGGGGCATGTAGGTGTACTCGATAACGATGGGCTTCTCGTCGACCTGGCGCACGCGCACGATGTGATAGGCAAAGTCGTCCTCGGCAATTCCCAGCTGGGCAGCGACGTCTGCTGGCGGATTGACAATCGAGAAATCGTAGACCACCGAGGTCACCTTCTCCCCGCGGTGCTCATACGAAAAGCCCTGGGAGCGATCGTTCTTGCCCTGGAAAAACGCCTGGCCGGGAAGCCCCGCCGTGTCCTTAACGTAGGTGCCCGATCCGCGCCGGCTGGTAACAAGACCTTCATCGGTAATCTGCTCAATAGCTCGTTTGACGGTGATTTTGGAAACGCTATAGAGCTCGCAGAACTCAACGACGGTGGGCAGCTTGTCGCCCGGCTTTAGAGCGCCGTCCTCGATGCTTCGACGGATATCTGCAGCTATTGCCTCGTATTTGGGAATCATGGAACCTCCTTTCCGGCTTGATTGAGTACAAACGAAAGTATAGTCCACGCCTAAGCATCCCTATTGCGTTTTTGAAAAGTTCGAGAAAGATATAATCAAAAAACGCTTTTCTATATCAACTAGAGCGCTCTAAATGAATATGCATTCGAATAATGTGGTATTGAGCAAATTGATCGGCTCGAAGATGGGGTTGGGCCGTTTTGCCGCCCAGCGAACCGAATCTCATGCCTTGCGTTTTCCCAGATAAAACCTGCCAAAACAAACCTGTCCCTTTTTGACAGGTTTTTGCCTGGGGAGCGGTACCATACAGGCAATGTTTAAACGAGAAAGGTGGGCTCCCATGGAACCTAAGCAGTACTACATCGGCATCGACGTTGGCGGCACTTCGGTTAAGGAAGGCCTGTTCGACGAGGACGGCAACCTGCTTGCCAAGGCCAGCGTGCCCACGCCTCCTATCGTTGACGCCGCGGGCTTTGCCGCGGTGACCGAGGCTATCGATCAGGTGATCGCCAAGGCACAGATTCCGCGCGCCTTTGTGGCGGGCATTGGTCTGGCCGTTCCGTGCCCCATCCCGGCTTCGGGCGATGCCAAGGTCAAGGCCAACATTGCTATCAACCTGCCTGAACTGAGGATTGCCATCCAGGAGCACTGCCCCGACGCGGTCGTTAAGTACGAAAACGATGCCAACGCCGCTGCCATGGGCGAGGCCTGGCTCGGCTCTGCCAAGGGCGTACAGAACGTGGTGATGGTCACCATCGGTACCGGCGTGGGCGGTGGCGTTATCGTTAACGGCGACGTGGTATCGGGCGTTGTGGGTGCCGGCGGCGAGATTGGCCACATGTGCCTGAACCCCGAAGAGGAGCGCACCTGCGGCTGTGGCGGCCATGGCCATCTGGAGCAGTATTCCAGCGCCACCGGCGTGGTGAGTAACTACCTTGCCGAGTGCAAGAAGGCGGGCGTCGAGCCCATCGAGCTCACCGGGCCTTCTGATTCCAAGGACGTGTTCCAGGCCTGCCGCGAGGGTGACAAGCTCGCGCTGGCAGCTGCCGATACCATGGCCGACTATCTCGGCCGCGCCCTGGCGCTTATTGCCAACGTGGTCGATCCCGAGATGTTCCTGATCGGCGGCGGTGCTTCCGCTTCGGCCGATGTCTACCTCGACAAGGTCCGCGAGCACTTTAAGCAGTACGCGCTCTCCGCCTCGCGCGAGACGCCCATTAAGGTCGCTTCGCTCGGCAACGACGCCGGCATCATCGGTGCCGCTTACGTAGCCCTGCGCGCCGCCGGTAAATAGCTGGTGCGGGGGCAGGTGGTGAAAGGGGGACAGGCTTCGTCCCTGACCTCGCCTCAGCGCTTGCCCCAAATTGTGCCGCGACCCTTCCATCTCATAGGGTTCGGCGTCAGCGTGCTACCATAGCTACGTCCAAGTACACATATCAAGTGGAGGATATCCATGGCAAACGTTCTTGTCTTTGGTCACCAGAACCCCGATAACGACGCCATCATGAGCGCCGTCGTCCTGTCCCAGCTGCTCAACCAGGTTGAGTATGCCGGCAACACCTACGAGGCCTGCGCACTGGGCCAGCTTCCGGCCGAGTCCGCCAAGCTGCTCGCCGACGCCGGCATTGCCGAGCCCCGCGTGATCGAGTCCGTCGAGGCCGGTCAGCTCGTCGTCCTCACCGACCACAACGAGTCCGCCCAGTCCGTCGCCGGCCTTAAGGACGCCACGGTCTTTGGCGTTGTCGACCATCACCGCATCGGCGACTTCGAGACTGCCGGTCCGCTGCACTACATCTGCCTGCCCTGGGGCTCCAGCTGCACCATCGTCACCAAGCTCGCCGGCGTGCTCGGCGTTGAGCTTTCCGACGTTCAGGCCAAGCTGCTGCTCTCGGCCATGATGACCGATACGCTCATGCTCAAGAGCCCCACCACCACCGATGTCGACCGCGCCGTCGCCGCCAAGCTCGGCGAGCAGGTGAGCGTCGACCCGGTCAAGTTTGGCATGGAGGTCTTCCTCACCCGCCCGTCCGGCTCCTTCACTGCAGCCGAGATGGTCGGCAACGACATCAAGATGTTCGAGCCCGCTGGCAAGAAGCTGCTCATCGGCCAGTACGAGACCGTCGACAAGAGCCGTGCGCTTGGCATGATTGACGAGATCCGCGAGGCCATGCGCGCCTATGCCGCCGAGAAGGGTGCCGACGGCATCGTCCTGTGCATCACCGACATCATGGAGGAGGGCTCGCAGGTCCTGCTCGAGGGTGAGACCGAGGCCGCTCAGAAGGGCCTGGGCATCGCTGACGAGCACGACGGCGTCTGGATGCCGGGCGTCCTTTCCCGCAAGAAGCAGGTCGCTGCTCCCATCATGGCCGCCTGCTAGGTTTTGTTGACCTAACACCGACGACCGGACCGCGGACGCCCCGCGCTCCGGTCGTTTTTTGTGCGCGGGACCGCGTCCCCTATTGGACAGGGGCGCTCGCACCGTTGAGCAAATAATGTTCAACCTGTGGTTCCGCTTTTCGGCCGCGCTTGCGCGTTTGTCGCGCAGGGTAGGCTAGATGCAAGCGTAATACGTTGGAGCGCGGCGCCGCCATTTGGGCGGGCCGTGCTTTTTTAAGACGGGAACCTTCCCGCGAAAGGAGCCGCCCATGGCAGCAACCGAGCAGCTGTTCAACACCCGTGAGCGCAAGCGTTTTGAGCGCCACGACATTTGGGAGCGCATTGCCGAGAACGGCACGATTTCCGCCGCCGTCATGGTGATCGCCGCCATCGCCGCCGTCATCTGTGCCAACACCGATGCCTACGAGGCCATTCATCACTTTTTGGAGACCCCGCTGTATGTGGGTCTGGGCAACCTTACGGCCGGTCTCACCGTTGAGCTTTTCGTCAACGACTTCCTCATGGCGATCTTCTTTTTGCTCGTGGGCATTGAGCTTAAGTACGAGATGACGGTCGGCGAGCTCAAGAATCCGCGTCAGGCCATGCTTCCCATGCTGGCGGCCGTGGGCGGCGTCGTTGTTCCCGCCTGCATCTACCTGATCTTTAACCATGCCGGCGCCCGCAACGGTTGGGCCATCCCCATGGCAACCGATATTGCCTTTGCGCTGGGCGTGCTGTCGCTTTTGGGCAATCGCGTGCCCAACGGCGTGCGCGTGTTCTTCTCGACGCTCGCCATCGCCGACGACCTCATCTCCATCGCCGCCATCGCCATCTTCTACGGTCAGAGCCCCAATCCGTTTTGGTTGGGCGCCGCTGCAGTTGTGACCTGCGCGCTTGTGTGGCTCAACAAGACGCAGCATTACCGCCTTGCCCCGTATTCGGTGCTGGGTCTGCTGCTGTGGTTCTGCATGTTTAAGAGCGGCGTGCACGCCACGCTCGCCGGTGTCATCCTGGCCTTCACCATCCCGGCCAAGTGCGGTGTTAAGCTCGATAGCCTTACCGATTGGCTGGGCGAGTGCCTGCCGTTGCTCGACGACCGCTACGACGACGAGGCGCACATCCTGGGTCAGCACGACTTTACCGTCTCGACCACCAGAGTCGAGCGCGTCATGCACCGCGTGACCCCGCCGCTCATTCGCATGGAGCGCCTGATCTCCACGCCGGTCAACTTTGTGATCCTGCCGATCTTTGCATTTGTCAACGCGCAGGTTCGCCTGGTGGGCGTGGATATGGGCACGCTGCTGACCGACCCGGTGACGCTCGGCGTGTATTTTGGCATGCTGCTGGGCAAGCCGATTGGCATCTTTGGCATGACGTTTGCCCTGGTTAAGCTCAAGATCTCCGAGCTGCCGCGCAACGTTAACTGGCACATGATTGCCGGCGTGGGCATTCTGGGCGGCATTGGCTTTACCATGTCGATTCTCATCAGCGGCCTTGCCTTCCCGACGGCCCAGTTTGAGGTTCTTGCAGCCAAGGCCGCTATTCTCGCCGGTTCGGTCACCGCAGCCGTGCTCGGCATGATCTACATGAGCGTGGTCTGCAAGCATCCCTCGCCCAAAGACGAGTAAGAGCGCGAAAACCGGCTCCAGAACCGATTCGGGCGCGTTCAAAATGCGGATTCGGGCGGTGCTTGCCGCCTGCCAGACACGCCAGTGGTCAAAAAACGCCGTTTGTGAGTACTGTCACAAACGGCGTATCATTTTAGGTGCGGAAAATAATGAACAAAGTTATAAGAACTGTACGTTAATGAGTGACCATCGACTTCCAATTTGGCGCTAGCTGACGGTGATTAGGGAGTTTCAAGGTGGCGCGCGCAGACGTGGTGTAAGAGCGTCCCGAGGTCCGTCGCTGCAAGTCC
>UQSB01000011.1 GCA_900543505.1 uncultured Collinsella sp.
CCGAGATTTCCCCCTTTCGCTCCGGCTGCAAGCAGAGTCGCTCAGGAGGAAACTCGGCCCCTCCCGCCCCGGCCTGCGGTGACTTGGCTGCACCGTGTGCTGCCGAAGGGGCTTTGCGCGATGACTAGGGCTGAATAAAAAGTGAGTGTGGGCGACGTCGTTCGTTTGAACGACGGCGCCCGCGTTTTGGATTTATTGGGCTGTGGCGGTGAAGGTTGTTTTGTCGGCGGCGATGTGCACGTGCAGCTTTGCCTGACCGTCGCAGCTGATGAGCACGCCTACCTCGAACGGGGTTCCCGTCTTGTCGTAGGTCGAACGCACGATGCGCATCGCCGCCTTGCCGGTGTTCTGTCCCAAAAGGCACGCCTCATGCTTGTCGAGGTTGACCGTCTCGTAGACGGCATCGACGCTTGCGGGCAGGATGCCGGTCTTTTCCGCGATATAGGCGTAGAGCGAGCCATCCACGTCTTTGCGCGTGAGCTCGGGGCAAAGTGACACGGGGATATAGACGTAGTTGAGCTCCATGGGTTTGTCGTTGGCGAGACGCAGGCGGCGAATCTCCCAGACGGGTGTCCCTTCGGGCACTTTGAGCCCAGAGGCGATGCCGCGGACGGCCGGTATGCTTGAAAAGGTGAGAATCTGCGAGCTCGGAACCCGTCCCGCTTCGCGCATCCGCGCGCTGAAATTCAGGGCCAGGTCGATGCCGGGTGCTGAAGTTTGGGGCTTGATGAACGTGCCCTGCCCGCGTTTGCGCACCACGCGCCCCTCGATGACGAGATCTTGGAAGCAACGGCGCACGGTCGCGCGCGATAACTCCAGCCGCTCACAGATTTCGAGCTCGCGCGGCAGCGGCGTCTTGGTGTCGAACGCCTGGCTGGCGATAAGCAGGGCGATTCGATGTTTAAGTTGGACATAGAGCGGCGTATCACCGCTGCGGTCGAAGGGTTCGGAGGCGAGAAACGAGATCATATCCATGGGGTACCTCCATGTCGTGGGCGTACGTGACATGGTCTGACACTGCGGGGCAAACCGGAGATGCCAGGCCCGATTCTTGCTGGTATGTATGGTGCATGAAGAACATAAAACATTTATCAGGCAATCTACCTGCTATTTTAAAAAAAATTAGAATAAAAAATAATTTAGGCACAAAAATAGTTGCTACCGTTAACCGATGAATAGTTGCCGTTCGCAACTATTTTCTTGTACCGAACATGCCCCGGCGCAACAATAATCTCAGCAAAAAGCAAAGCCGTGCGACACACGGCAGGTCGAGAGGAGACCGCATGCGGTATCTGGTAATGGTCAGTCACGGAACGCTCGCTCCCGGACTGCACAGTGTCCTCAAGATGCTCGGCAATGACGCCCCGAACATCTTGTCGACGAGTCTCGTGGACGGCATGGGCGCTGACGAGTATGTCGAGAACGTCAAGGCGATGCTCGCTCCCGTTGCCGCCGATGACGAGGTTGTCCTGCTCGGTGACATCCTGGGCGGATCGCCGCTCACCAATGCCATGAACACGCTGGCCGAGAAGGGCCTGCTCGCCCACACCATTGCCTTCGGCGGTATGAATCTGCCCATGGCTATGACCGCCATGATGGGGCTTGCCACCATGGACCTGGATTCCCTCAAGCAGATGATGCTGCAGGAGGGCAAGAACGGTATGTCCGAGCTCGTTGTCCCGACCGATGACGCCGACGACGAGGACGACGACATCTAGGCAGCGCATCCGCCCAAATTTTCGTGATGGAGCGGGGGTTAAGAGGAAAGACCCCCGGTGATAAAGAAAGGGAGAACGCATGATTTCGTTCATCCGTATTGACGACCGTATGATCCATGGACAGACCGTTACCCGCTGGGCCCTCGAGTATCCCTGCGACGGTCTTATCGCCGTCAACGACGCTGCAGCGTCCAACCCCGTGCTCAAGGAGGCCTACAAGAGTGCCTCGGGCAAGAAGACGTTCGTGTGGACCAAGGAGCACTTCAAGGAGGTCTCCGAGAAGGTTCTCAAGTCCGACACCAAGTACTTCCTGATCACCAAGAACCCGCTCGACATGAAGGAACTTCTCGTCGATTTTGGCTTTAAGCCCGGCATGGACCGCATCATCGTCGGTCCCTGCAACGATCGCCCCGGCACCACCAAGCTCGGCAACAACCAGTCGATCACGCAGGAAGAGGCCCAGGCGCTCGAAGATCTCACCAACGCCGGCTACACGGTCGAGTTCGCCCTTATCAAGGAGAAGTCCATCGGTGAGTGGCCCAAGTTCCGCGGTCAGTTTGGCTTCTAGTTAGGCGCCAGCCGCATTTTGGTATCTACAGCCCTTGGTGAAAGGGGCTGAGGAATAAAGAAAGGGGAAAGCATGGCAATCAATGCATTCCAAGCCGCGCTGTTCGGCCTGTTCGCCTGCCTGGCATCACTGCCTGGCATGGGCGGCACGACGATCGGCAACTACACTCTGGGTCGTCCTCTGGTCGCCGGCCTCATCGTCGGCATCATCATGGGCGATATGCAGACGGGCATCCTCGTCGGCGCTGCCATCCAGGTTGTCTACATCGCTCTCGTGACCCCCGGCGGAACCGTCTCCGCCGACGTCCGCGCCGTGTCCTATATCGGCATCCCGCTGGCGATCCTCGCCATCAAGAACTCGGGCATCGATCCCGCCTCCGCTGAGGCTGCCGGCATGGCCGCATCCCTCGGTGCCGCCGTCGGCACGCTCGGCACTGTGCTCTTCTATGGCACCGCCACCATCAACCTGGTGTGGCAGGGCATGGGCTGGAAGTGGCTCGAGAAGGGCGACCTCCACAAGCTCTACCTGGTCAACAACGTTCTGCCTTGGATCGGTCACATCGTCTGCTCGTTCCTCCCGACGTTCATCATCACCATGGGCGGCACCGCCATGGTCGACCTCATGAAGACCTACATGCCCATGGACGGCATCGCGATGAAGACGCTGTTCACCGTCGGCTCGCTGCTGCCTACCGTCGGTATCGCCATCCTGCTCAAGCAGGTCATCTCTAAGCCCACGGACTTCCTGACGTTCTTCTTCGGCTTCACCCTGTCCGCTGTTATGGGCTGCAACCTGATCGCCGCTGCCGGCATCGGCTGCTTCTTCGCCCTGATCAACTATGAGATCGCTTCGCTCAAGATCGACCTCGCAAACGCTCCCAAGGCGGCTATCGCCTCAGGCTCCGATGATGAGGAAGAGGAGGACATCTAATGGCAGAGAAGAAGAAACTCTCTAAGAAAACGCTTGCCAAGTCGTTCCGCAACTGGTCCTATGGCAACCTGACTTGCTTCTCGCAGGAGCACATGCAGACCTTCGGTTACCTGTGCGCCATGCTTCCGATCGTCGAGGAGCTCTATGACACGCCCGAGGAGCAGAAGCAGGCCCTCCAGACCTACTCCGCGTTCTTCAACACCGAGCCGCAGATCGGCACCATGATTGTCGGCGTCACCGCCGGCCTCGAGGAGGCTCGCGCAAACGGCGAGGCCATCGACGACGACGCCATCAACGGCATCCGCGCCGGCCTCATGGGCCCGCTCGCCGGCCTTGGCGACTCGCTGATCGTCGGTACCCTGATCCCGATCCTGCTCGGTATCGCCCTCGGTCTCTCGACCGGCGGCTCTCCGCTCGGTGCCATCTTCTATATCGTCGTGTGGAACCTGCTCATGTTCCTTGGCATGCGCTTTGCCTACAACCAGGGCTATGAGCTCGGCGGCAAGGCGGTCGAGGCGCTGGTCGGCCCCAAGGCCAAGGCTCTGCGTGATTCCATCGTGATGGTTGGTACCATGGTCATCGGTGCCGTGGGCGCAACTTGGGTCTCCATCACCTGCAGCCCCAACCTGGTGCTGCCCGGCGGCGGTAAGTTCCAGGACACCCTCGATGGCATCTATCCGCACCTGCTGCCGATGGTCTTCATCATCTTCTGCTGGTACATGATGACCAAGAAGAAGGTCAACCCCATCGTTATGATGCTGATCCTCGTTGTGATCGCATTTGTGGGCGTTGTTATTGGCTTCTTCGACCCGGCACTGAGCTACTAGTCATCATCCCCTGGCCCCCTGTAAGGCCGTGCGGCCTCAACCGCACGGCCTTCTGATTTTGCGCCGCCCTTCAAGGGCAATATGGCCAGCGACCTCCATCGCCTACACGACACCCGCTATATTGCTCTTGAAAGATGACGTATTCGATAAACGATGGACTTGCGCATGATGCACACTTTGCACGAGGAGGACCATATGCACGAGAAACACGGACACGACCTTTCGCGCGACGACTTGATCCGCGAGGCAAAGATGCAGACCGATGCTATTCAGCGGCTCAACGTTTGGCTGCGCCTGGGCTATTCGCTCGTGGCGATTGGCTTTTTGATGGGGATGTGGGGTATGCAGGGAGGCCCCGGCTGGGGTGTCCCCGTGGGCATCGTGTGCCTGGTGGTGGGCACTCCGCTTTCGATCGTGCTTAAGGTTGGCACGACCAACGCCAAAAAGAATGTCGAGCGCATGCTTGAGGCCGCGGGTATCGACGTTGAGGAGCTTATGCGACGCAAGAAGGACGAGCAATAGACTTCCGCGTTGGGGTATCATAAATAATTGTTGCGAATGTTAACTAATGTACGGCAAATGACGGTTTTATGGCCCTTCTAGAGTTGCAAAGGACAATATCCCCAGTGGATTACGATGACGTTGCTCGAAAACTGATCGTGTACTCACGTTCCCTTGCCAAGGGATCCTTGAGTGCTGCCGGCGGCGCCAGTGTGGGCGAGGCGCCGGTTTTACAGTATCTATCGGGTATTGACGGTGATGTCATTCCCTCCGAGATTGCCAAGAAGCTGAAATTCTCCCGTGCGCGCATGTCGCATATCTTGGATTCACTCGAGAGCAAGGGTTACGTTCAGCGCAGGACCGATCCAAACGATCGTCGGCGTGTGCTGGTGAGCATTACCGAGGAAGGCCGTGATTTCGCGGCGAAAAAAAATGCCGAGAGTGTGGCATCGCTCTCGAAACAACTCTCAGCGCTCGGCGAGCACGATGCTCAGGAGCTCGTGCGCATCCTGAATAAAGCCTACAGCCTTACCTATGATGCCGACGACTACCTGGACAATCTATAAGGATAAAGACAGACATTTAGGTGCATCTTGAAATGCATCCGGGCCAATTGTGCCCATCAGCCACCGTCAACCTCTCATTCCAAACCAAATCAGCCAACGTACGTCATGGCAATCCCCGGTAGGTCGCAGGGTGGCGGCTGAGCCTTTCCCTCGGGAAACTTCGCGAAGCCCAGTTCCCGAGGGAAAGGTATGGTCTGTGTAATACCAGATAAACAGTACATTTTTGCTAGATTGGTATTTGACTGAAGAACCAATTGGTATGGCTTATTAAGCCCACCTTGCCGTTGACGCTCATTTTACTGCCGCTGGTGGACTTCCGAACTTGGTTGCGCAAGTGCTCCCATATATTGATATGACCTAGTAGGTGGCTATCTGGTTACTACCAGTTGGCCCCTTGGTAACGGGTGGCCCCATTGTGCGGAATGTACCGAACATCCCCGTTTGATACGTTTTCCCATGCTGCCGGGGGGGGGCGTCCTCGGCATGTCGGAAGAAAGGAGCCCAGGTGCGCAGGAATTCCATTTTTACAAACGGTGGGTGAAGGGAAGCGCGGTCCTCGTTGCCACTGCAGCGACGCTCGTGTTTGCCAATCCCCAGCAGGCGATTGCCACGCCACTCAAGGGCGTCGACTCAGCGACCGTGTCCCAGTCTGCCTCGAATGTCGTCGACATCGATTTCGCTGACGGCATCAAGGGCCGTATTACGTTCCTCGAGGACGGTATTTTCCGTTATAACGTCGACCCCAAGGGTGAGTTTTCCGATTACGCCACACCGCGCAGTAAGTCCCACACGGCTAAAATCCAGGCTCAGCCCGATACCTCGGACACCTACAGCAAGCCGAGTGCGACGGTTGCCGACAAGGGCGACACTATCGAGATCACCGGCGGAAAGGCGACCGTGATCCTGGACAAGGCGACTGGCAAGATGAGTATCAAGTCAGGCGACCGTGTCGTGGTTTCCGAGTCCGCGTCCCTCGACCTTGATAAGAAGGGTACCGTCCAGACGCTCGCCAAGTAGAAGTCCGAGAACTTCTTTGGCGGCGGCACCCAGAACGGACGCTTCCTGCACACCAACCAGACCATCGCCATCTCCAACACGAACAACTGGACTGATGGCGGCGTTGCCTCGCCCAACCCGTTTTATTGGACGAGTGACGGCTACGGCGTACTCCGAAACACGTTTGCAGAGGGTTCCTACGACTTCGGTTCCACGGACTCATCGACGGTCACGACTTTGCACAGCGAGAATGAGTTTGATGCCTACTACTTCGTGGCGACCAACGAGGGCGCTTCGAACGTGGCAACCGAGATGCTGCAGGACTACTACAAGGTGACCGGTAACCCGGTACTGCTGCCCGAGTACGGGTTCTACCTTGGTCATCTTAATGCCTATAACCGTGATGGCTGGTCAACGACCTCGGGTCAAAAGAAGTGGGAGACCAAGGGCAGCAAGTCCTCGAGCGAGAAGGGCGACGTTAAGTACGAGTCTGGCATGTCGACGGGCTACAAGCTCGACGGCACACTTGCGGCCGAGACGCTCAATGGTGAGGGCCCTTCGGTTGATACCGAGAACATGAAAGCGACCGATTTCGACCGCCAGTTCTCTGCTCGGCAGGTTATCGATGACTACGAGGACAACGACATGCCGCTCGGTTGGTTCCTGCCGAACGACGGCTACGGCGCCGGCTATGGCCAGAACGGTTACTACAAGACCGGCGGCGTCAACTCCGACGGAACGAGCTCGGCTGACCGTCTTAACGCCGTGCGTGCCAATGTCGACAACCTTAAGAAGTTCACCGAGTATGCCAACTCCAAGGGTGTGAGCACGGGCTTGTGGACCCAGTCCAACCTTGAGCCCGACAGCAACTCCGAGACCCCGTGGCACCTGCTTCGCGACTTCGACGCCGAGGTCAAGACGGGAGGCATCTCTACCCTTAAGACCGACGTCGCCTGGGTTGGATCTGGCTACTCCTTTGGTCTTAATGGCATCAAGACAGCTTATGACACGGTGACGACCGGCGCAAACAAGCGCCCCAACATCATCACGCTCGATGGTTGGGCCGGCACGCAGCGCTTTGGTGGCATTTGGACCGGCGACCAGTATGGCGGTAACTGGGAGTACATTCGCTTCCATATCCCCACGTATATCGGTCAGAGTCTTTCGGGCAACCCCAACATCGGCTCCGACATGGATGGCATCTTTGGCGGCGACCCCATCATCTCTGCGCGTGACTACCAGTGGAAGACGTTCACGCCCTCTATGCTTGACATGGACGGTTGGGGCACCTACCGTAAATCGCCCATGACGCACGGCGATCCCTACACAGGCATCTCGCGCTTCTACCTCAAGCTCAAGGCGCAGCTCATGCCCTATATCTACACGAGCGCGGCCTCGGCGGCCAACATCGACACGGGTAACGGCGATGTCGGCCTGCCCATGATCCGCGCCATGCTGCTTTCCGACAACTCCGAGTACGCCGCAAGCACTTCGACGCAGTACCAGTATATGTTCGGTGAGAACTTCCTAGTGGCACCGGTGTATCAGGATACCCAGGCAGACGAGAACGGCAACGACATTCGCAATGGGATTTACCTCCCCAACTACGGCACCGACGAGAATCCCACCATCTGGATCGATTACTTCTCGGGTAAGCAGTATCGTGGCGGCCAGGTTCTCAACAACTACGAGGCTCCGCTTTGGAAGCTGCCGCTGTTTGTGAAGGCCAACGCTATCGTGCCGATGTACGCCGAGAACAACAACCCCGAGGCCGTGAGTGAGACCAACACCAAGGGTACCGACCGCAGCCAGCGTATCGTCGAGTTCTTCGCCACCGAGGGCGACGGCACCTTTACGCAGTACGAGGACGACGGCTCCTCCATCGAGAACAACACGACTGAGGACGATTCCTACGGTACGATCGACAATATCTCCTACGGTGAGCATGTGAGCACCGTCTACAGATCCAAGGCCGCAGGCGGCACCGCGACCTTTACCGCCGAAGCCTCGCAGGGTGGCTACAACGGCTACGACTCCAGCCGCACCACGACCTTCGTGGCCAATGTGTCCGCCGAGCCCACGAGCGTTGTCGCCAAGAACGGCGGATCCGCACTCAACGTGGTTGAGGTCGACTCGCAGGAGACCTTTGACGCCAAGACCCCCGAGGCCGGCCAGGCGGTCTACTTCTACAGCGAGACCCCCAACCTCAACCACTACGGCAGCGATGCGGACGGCACCGAGGCCGAGCAGGGCGAGAGCTTCAACAACACCAAGATCACCACGAACCCCAAGGTCTACGTCAAGTTCGCGAAGACCGATGTTGCTGCAGCGGCGCAGACGCTTGAGCTGGGCGGTTTCGTGAACGCCGACGCCACGCTCGCAGCCGATCGCCTCAACGAGAACCTCTCCGCACCCACGAACCTTGCTGCCCCCGAGGACGTCACGACCCCAACGAGCATCAAGCTCACCTGGGGAAAGGTCGATGGTGCTACCTCCTACGACCTTAAGGTCGACGGCACTGTGTTTGCCGTGGGTGATGCGGCCGAGTTCACGCACACCGACCTCGCCTACAATAGCAAGCACACCTACCAGATTCGTTCGCGCAACGCCGAGGGTTACTCCGCCTGGAGCGATGTGCTCGAGGCGAACTCCGCACTCGATCCGTGGCGGAACGTCCCCGACGCCGAGCAAATCACCTGGGAGGGATCGCTTTACGGCAGTCATAAGGCCGAGCTCGCCTTCGACCATGAGTTCCAGTCGGGCGACGGCGGTTTCCACTCCGGTGGCAACGATCTGGGCAAGGCGCTTACCGTTGACTATGGACGCGCTTACAAGCTCGATAAGCTCGAGTACTATCCGCGCGATGACGCCGGCAACGGCACTGTGACCAAGATGCGTGTTGAGACGAGTCTCGATGGCGTCCACTGGACGAGCCAGGAGGTCGATTGGGCACGTTCCGCTGATTGTAAGACGGTAGCGTTTGACGGCACCGTGGCCGCCCGTTACGTGCGCATGACACCGCTCGCCTCGGTCGGCAATTTCTTCTCCGCGTCCGAGATTGCCATCTACAAGACCGACGGCACGGATGGCTTCGCCGTGGGCTCCAACCTCAACAAGGCCACGATCTCCGACGGAGACTACTCCAACATGAAGAACTATCTGGGCCTCGAGAATCGCGAGCCCGATACCTCGACGTTCGGTTCGCAGATCCGCGACCACTTCGCCGACCTCAACGATAACGGCGTTTACGACGTCTACGATTACTCGTTCACCATGGCGGGTCTTGACGGCGGCACTAAGCAAAAGGGCAAGGTCGCAGGTTCGCTCGCGGTGATTCCGAGCAAGACCGAGGTCGAGGCCGGTGATGAGATCACCGTTGATGTCTATGCCGCCGACGCCAAGAACGTCAACGCCCTGGGCGCTCTCGTCAACTTCAAGAGCGACCAGTTCGAGTTTGTGTCCGAGAGCATCGCGCAGGACGGCTCGACTGCCGGCATGGAGAACCTGTCTCGCGAGAAGGTCCAGTTCACGGACGGAACGCAGACTATCAATCTCGCCTTTGCCAACCGCGGCGATGGCAAGCTCTACAACGGTACCGGCGCGGTGGCGAGTTTCAAGCTCAAGGCCAGGACCGCCGGCAAGGTCGAACTGCCCTCGACATCTTGGCTCATCGGTCCGGCATGCGACGCACTTGAGTTTGCGAGCGACGGCACGGTGACGATGCCGGATGTTCCTCAGCCAACGGTCGCCGAGTACGGTCAGGATGCCTTCAACATCACGATGACCAACGATGAGCTCACGACCGACGACGGGACCAACGTCGAGAAACTTATCCAGCAGAAGAGCTATAACGCGCTGTTCGATAATAACGAGGGCGACAACGGCTTTGAGTTCCTATGGGACTGGCCCAGCAACTGGGACAGCGAGGGTAAGCTTCCGAGTTACGTGAAGCTTCCCACCACGATGACATTCGCATTTAAGACGCCGTCGAAACTCGATAGTGTCGAGGTCGTTAACCGCAACGGTGGCAACGGAACCGTGCAGAAGATCAAGGCTGTCGTGACGTTCGAGGATGGCTCGACCCAAGAGTTCGCGGGCGGGGAGTACGATTCCTTCCGGGCTCGCTACGCCTTTGGCCTCTCTGCCGAGAACAAGGGCAAGAAGGCGACCAAGGTCGAGGTCACGCCGCTTGAGGCATCGGGTGGCCAGATGCTCACACTGCGTGAGGTCAACTTCAACTACACGCAGGGTGTCGAGGCCATCGAGGGTGTCGAGCTAGGCAAGAACCAGACCGAGTTCTTTGAAGGCGACGTTACGCTCGTCGACGCCAAGGCCACGCCTGAGAGCGCCGGCTACCCCTATGTGACGGTCGAGAGCTCCGACCCCTCTGTGGTAAGCGTCTCCGCTGTTCAGGCTGGCAATAGCGTGAGCTACTACCTGCGTGCCAACAAGGCCGGCAAGGCAAAGATCACGGTGGCGTCGGTACTCGACCCCTCCAAGACCGCATCCTATGAGGTCGAGGTCAAGGCTGGTGTCGATACCTCTGCGCTCGTGGCAGCGATTTCCAAGGCTGCGGGCTACAGCGAGTCCGTCTACACTAAGGATTCCTATGCAGCTCTCACCGCTGCGGTCGAGGCGGCTCAGAAGCTCCTCGACGGCGGCCAAGGCAGCTATAGCAAGAAGGATGTCGCAGACGCCACAGCCAAGATCGAGAAGGCAATCGACGGCCTCAAGATGCGCCCTGTCGATGAGAAGATCCTCATCAACACGCCCGAGAACCGCAAGAACGTCAAGGTGGCCGGCTTCTCGAGCGAGGCCGACTACGAGGGCAGCAACGCTGTCAACGCTCTCGACGGCGACGAGCGGACGCTATGGCACAGCGACTGGGCCTATGAGACCGGTATGCCCCAGTATCTGAGTGTCGACCTGGGCCGCGACTACGATCTCACCGATGTCACGTTCCTGCCGCGCCAGGACGGCGGCACCAACGGCGATATCTTCGAGGCCGAGATACTGGTCTCCGACACTGCCGACGGCTATAAGATGGGCACCGCCGTGTCGATGGGTACGTTTGCCTTCGACAACGACGGCCACGTACTCACCGACCGTGGCGACTGGAAACAGATGAGCTTTGGCGCCGCGCGCGGTCGCTACGTGACCGTCAAGGTGATTCACGCCGGCGGTGGCAACGTTGATGCCTACTGCAGCATGGCGGAGCTCAAGTTCTACGGTACGGCCGTTCCCGATCCGGTGTCGAAGGATGATCTCGCTACCGCGATCGAAAAGGTTGATGCCGAGGTTGCTGCCGGCGACCTCAAGGCCGGTGACTACACCGAGGCCTCCTGGACGGCGCTCGAGAACGCCCTGGCGAGCGCCCGCGCCATCTTGAGCGACGAGAACGCCACGCAGGGCGAGGTCGACCAGGCGCTCAGGGCGCTCGAGAGCGCCCGCGGCGCGCTCGAGAAGACCCCGGTGGCCCCGGTCGAGAATCCGACTAAGAAGCAGCTCAAGGCCCTGGTCAAGCAGGCGAAGGAGACTGACACCAGGGGCAAGACGGCCGAGTCTGTCAAGGCCCTGACGGATGCCATTACCTACGCCGAGCACGTCTTGGGTGATGAGAATGCTTCCGACACCCAGCTCCAGGCGGCCTATGACCAGCTCAAGCTGGCTATTGAGAGCCTCAAGGATGCCGATTCCGGCAATCAGGGTGGCTCGGGCAACCAGGGTTCCGGCAATGGCTCGAACGGCGGCAACCAGGCGGGCAAGCCCGCAGGCGACAAGGCCCAGGGCAGCAAGAAGAACGGTTCGGCGATTCCCAATACCGGAGACCAGACGGCGGCGACCGTCGCGACCGTCGGTGGTCTTGGCGCCATCATCGCCGCGATCGGCGCTTTCTTCCATCGTCGCAGCAAGGCTAAGTAGCCCCAGCAACAGCTAAGCAAGCGTGCCCGCCGTCCCACCCAAGGACGGTGGGCACGCTTTTTGAATGTAGGCGGAAAGCTCCGACCCTTCGGCCTTAATCTCGCAAAGCGTTCCGTCTCCCGCCGAACACATCGGCATCGGCGGCTATACTTGAATTATTTGCAGTTAAGGGTCGCGGATTCGCCGCGTCACCGCTCTCAACAGGAGGTCTTTGTTTATGGCAGATCAGAAGCCGGTTGTCGGGATCATCATGGGCTCCAAGTCCGATCTGGGCGTTATGGAAGGTTGCACCGCCGAGCTCGAGGCACTGGGCGTGCCCTATGAGCTCGTGATTGCAAGCGCGCACCGTACGCCGGCGAAGGTCCATGAGTGGGCCTCGACTGCTGCTGACCGCGGCATCAAGGTGATTATCGCTGCTGCCGGCAAGGCTGCTCACCTGGGCGGTGTCGTGGCGGCCTTTACGCCGCTGCCGGTCATCGGCGTGCCTATGAAGACGAGCGATCTGGGTGGTATGGACTCGCTGCTGTCGATGGTGCAGATGCCTTCGGGCGTGCCCGTTGCCTGTGTGGCCATCAACGGTGCCAAGAACGCTGCCATTTACGCCACGCAGATTCTGGGCGCATGCGACCCCGAGTACCGCAAGGTTATCGAGAAGATGAAGCAGGAGATGGCTGACGCCTAAGCGCTCTGCCAGTCCAATTGCAGCATAAGGAGAGCCATGTCCGACTATCAGGGAAAGCGTTTTTCGGCTTCTCGGATTCCCGATCCAGCCAAGTCGGGAGCAGCCCGCGCGCCGCAACAGGGTCGGACACCCTCTCCTCAGCAGCCGCGCGCGCCGCGCCCCGTGACGCCGGCAAAGCATCGCCGCCAGGATACACCTGCTGCACATCGCCCTTCGTCATACAGTACGGCCAAGAAGTCACCTCGCTCTTCGGCGCATACCGCGCCATCGAGCTATACCGAGACGCCGCACAAAAAGCGTCGCTCCGTTATCCCCATCTTGCTCATCATTATCGGCATCGGCCTAATCGTTGCTGCGGCCGCCATCTTTATCAACGCGCAGATTGGCTACAAGCAGGCGAGCGAGTCGTATCAAAAGATCGAAAAACAATATGTGAGCGACAAGGACGCCAGTGGCGTGCCAATTATCGACTTCAACGCGCTTGCCCAGACAAATCCCGAGGTTGTGGGTTGGATTTACGCGCCCGGCACCAACATCAACTACCCCGTGGTGCAGACCAACAACAACTCCAAGTACCTCAACACGCTGTTCGACGGCACCGCCAATGCCTCGGGAGCCATCTTCTTGGATAGCGACGACACCGCGCCGGGCATGGTGGATCAGCAGACCACGATTTACGGTCATCACATGAACGACGGTTCGATGTTCAACGTGATTTCGGGTACGACCGATCAGGCGACGTTCGACAGCATAGAATACGTGTACTACATTACGCGCGATGCGACGTATAAGTTGCGCCCACTGGCGACCAAGGTGGTCGAGGACACGTATGCCAAGGCGCGCACGCCCAACTTTGAGGGCGATGACGGACTGAAGAATTACCTGTCCGAGATGCTTGCCGGTGCCTCTGCCGTGGCGAGCGATGCCACCGATCGTGCCGCTTCGGCAACCAAGGTCGTAACGCTTGTGACCTGCCGCTCGCTGTCATTTAGCAATACGCGCGCCGTCATGGCGCTCACGCCGGTTGAGGAATAAGTTGTTCGAGAGTAGCTAAAAAGCCCCGTCCCAAATGAGCTACTCGACGACGGTAAAAGGGAGAAATGATGCTTGAAAGTGGCAAACCGATGCCTTCGATTGATGCTTGGCTGCGCGAGGCCAAGGCCGATTCGTCGGCATCTACGTGCGGTATGTACCTGACGCATAACGGTGTGGTGCGTGCGACGCCTAAGTCCGAGGTGCGCGGGGTCGAGACAGATGGTGTGGCGCCTGGACATAAGGTGGGCGGCATGGTGTTTGGCTTCGATGCTCAGAAGGTGCAGGCTGCTATCGAGGCCACGCGCGCGAAGCCGGGTATCGGCTATGTGCGCGTGTGGCTGGCGAGCGGCGAGCTTACCGTGGGCGACGACATCATGCTCGTGCTCATTGGCGGGGACATTCGCCCGCATGTGGTCGATGCGCTGCAGGCGCTCGTCGGTACCATCAAAAATGAGTGTGTGAGCGAGGTCGAGCGCGAGGCGTAATGCCGGCAGCAGCACTCGCCAACAAAAAGCCCGCTGGCAGTTCAAATTGAACTGCGTCCCAAATCTTGGACGGGTCAATAGATACGGCCTAAGCCGCTAGGGACTGGCTCCGGAACTCCTCCGGGGTCAGCCCCTTCAGTCTAACCTGCCTCCTCCTTGTGTTCCAGTGGACTATGTACTCCTCCAGCCTATCCTTGAGCTCCTCGAAGCTTGCGAAGCTCTGCCCGCGGAAGAACTCGTCCTTCATGTGGCCGAACAGCTGCTCCGTCGCGCCGTTGTCGAGGCAGTTCCCCTTTCGCGACATGCTCTGGACGACCCCTGCCTCGCGCAGTGCGGTGCAGTACGCCTCGTGCTGGTACTGCCACCCCATGTCGCTGTGCATGATCGGGTTCTTGCCTTCGGGGATCTTCGGCAGCAGCATGCCGAGCATCTCCTTCTGCTGGGCCATGTCCGGGTGCCGGGAGATCGACCACGCCGCTATCTCGCAGCTGCCGAAGTCGAACGCCGGCGCGAAGTACGCCTTCCCCCAGGGCTGCCTGAACTCCGTGACGTCAGTGCCCATCTTCTCCCACGGCCCGTCGGCCGCGAAGTCGCGCCCCAGCACGTTCTCGAAGGTCTTCCCGACGACGCCCCTGTAGGAGTTGTACCTGTGGTAGTCGGTCTCGCGGCGGATGCCGCAGGAGATCCCGATCTCGCGCATCATCTTGAGCGCCGTCTTGTCGGCTATGCGCGCGCCCACCTCCGCCCGCAGGCACATCGCGATCTGGCGGTGGCCGCAGCCGTTCGCCGTCCGGCTGAAGACCTCGACGGCCTTGCCCCAGAGCTCGGGGCTCGTGGGCCTCGGCGGGTGGCGGAGCGCGTAATAGTAGGTCGACCTGGCCATCCCCGCCGCCTCCAGCAGGTCGGCGAGGGCGAATCCCCGCCCCGAGAGCTCGGCGACTATCTGGGCCCGCTCCCAGCTCGCAGCCGTTTCTCCGCCCCCAGGCCGCCAATTTTTTTAAGTAGGCGTTCTCGGCCTCGAGCTTCCGGACGCGCTCCTCGAGCTCTTGCTCGCGCGTCCTGCGAACCGATTTCGCGCCCGACCCGGGCGGCCTGCCCTTGGGCTTCGGCCTCAGGGCCTCGGCGCCGCCCTCCCGGTAGGCTTTGCACCATTTCTCCAGCGGGGACAGCGACGCAATCCCATAGCGCGCCATGACCGCGGCTTTGGGCTCGCCGCCCTCCACCACGTCCCTGGCCGCCGACGCCTTGAGCTCCCAGCGGTAGCTCCTGATCTTCTTTCCCATGGCCAACAACCCTTCGAGGCCGAGTGCGACGTACGCTCGATGCCATTTTCTCACGGTCGCCGGCGGCAGTCCCAGACGGGTCGCCGCCGAATGGTAGCCGTGCCCTTCGGCGAACAGCTCCGCCGCCATCCGGCGCATGCTCTCGTCGTATCTGAGTCTCAAGTCGTCGGACATAAGAAAGCCTCCCATTTCTCGTGTCCAAGAAATGGGAGGCAGTTCAATCACCGATCGGGCCTTCGAGTTGAACGGCCAATATGTCGCACGCGTTCCACGCGCTACAGCATTCCGAAATCTCTCAAGCATCTTTCGAGGCCATCTTCGAACGTTCCCAGATGTACCCCCGCGTGCGCGAGCTTTTCCGAGGAAAGACGGAAGTCCCGTGGTCGATCGGCATAGGTCTCGGTGTCGGGAAGCACGAGCTCCTCGATACGGTGCTCGTCGCAACCGAGGCGGCTGGCCACGAGACGGGCAGTCTCGTAGGTGCTCAGGCCGTTTTGGCTCGCAAAATGATACGCGCCGCTGGGCAGCACGAGAATTTGCGATATGGCGCTCGCCAGCTCCTGACCGTACGTCATGTTCCGCCGCTCATGCACACGAAACGCCGCAGGCTCTCCCGTCCGAACCGCATGCAGCACGTTCGTAAGGATGTTAGGGGCGGGCTTTGCCCCGGGCATAGGAAGGCCGAACATCCACGAGAGGCGCAAAATCAGATAATTGTCGAGGTTCTCCCTGATCCAGGCGTCCGCCTCCATCTTCTGCGCGCCGTATCGTGTGGTGGTTGCCATCTCGTCGTCCTCATGGAACGGCGCTTCACCGGGCGAGGCGTTAAAACACTGCTCGGTCGAGAAGAAGACCATGCGCGCACCACGGGCGCGACACGCTCGGGCGATAGCGATGGACGACTCCGTGTTGATTCGATGTGTACCCTCTGGATCGCCCTCGCAGCGGGCCGTCGAGGCATCCGCCGCCATATGGAGGCAGACGTCGAACTCAAGCGCAGAGAAAAACTCGGCAACCGCCTCGACGTCTGAAAGGTCCACGTCGGCGCGAGTAACACTCACGAACTCGAACTTATCGGCGTTGTACAAACGAATGAGGCTCGCAAGATACCCATTCGCACCCGTCACCACAACACGAGACTTTGATCCGGACATATCGACCCCCAATTACTCCCCGTCGCGCTAGCCGTCACGCTCATCGACGACGCGACTCACCAACACGCGACACGTCCCCTCGACCGTGAACGATCCCGCACTCGCAGGAATCAGCGCAGAGGCGGTGCGGGGAAGATCGACGGCACCGTCGTCCGTGACCACCCGGGCATGACCGCCCACGCAGGACAGAACGGCATATCGATCGCCCAGGAGGCATTCCCATTCGCCCCGGACGTCAACGACGTCTGAGGTGAACAGACGGTGCGTGACGCCACGATGCACGCTCGCGGGAGCCTTCGGATCGAAGGCGCCGAAGTGCGCCGGCTCGGGACGGATCGAAGTGTCGAGCACATCGAACGCCTGCTCGACATGGAGTTCGCGACCGCGACCCCAATCGCAGAACCGGTACGTCTTGAAGCCCAGACTGCCGACCTCGAGGGCGAATACGCCCTCGCCCATCGCATGCAAGGTCCCCGCGGGGATGAGCACGAAATCGCCCTCGCTCACGGGGACGCGCCTTCCGTAGCGGTCACCCACGCTATCATCTGCCGTCGCATCACGCAACGCGTCGAGGTCGTCGGTCGTCGTGCCGCAGATGATCGAGGCGCCGGGCTCGGCGTCCAGGATGTACCAGGACTCCGCCTTCTCGTGGTCGGACTCGCGCTCGCGGGCATACGCCTCGTCGGGATGCACCTGGATGGACAGGTTCTCACCGGCGTCCATCGTGATGATCTGCACGATGCCGTCGTGATCGAGCTCACCCATGATGGCGGTCTTGTTCTCGGCTATCACGCGGTCGAGCGGCATGCCGTCGAACGGACCGCCGTCGACATCGTTGACCAGCCCATCGTGCACGGACACGTCGAACGACTCACCGTACAGGGCGTCCCCGGAAAGGCCGCGCGCCTCGTTGACGCGCGGGCCCGACCAGACGGGAGAGATGTAGTTGGGCTTGAGCAGGATGGGGCCCATATGCACTCCTTACAGCTCGAAGGCGTCGATGCCCTCGCTCTCCATGCGGGTACGCAGCTCATCGATGATGGGCATGCCGGCACTGCATCCGATGCGCTCGGCGCCGGCACGGACCATGTCGAGAAAGGCGTCGGCAGTGCGGATGCCGCCAGCGGCCTTAACCTTAACACGGGGGTCGGTGTGCTCGCGCATGAGACGGACGTCCTCGACGGTCGCGCCGCCGGTGGAGAAGCCGGTGGAGGTCTTCACGAAGGTGGGCAGGACCTCGCTGGCGATCTTGCACAGCTCGAGCTTCTCATCCTCGGTAAGCAGGCAATTCTCGAAGATGACCTTGGAGGGGACGCCGGCTTCGCGGCAGACGTCGACGATCTGCTGCATCTCGTCCTTGATGTAGGCCCAGTTGCCGGCCTTGAGCTCGGTGAGGTTGATCACGTAGTCGATCTCATTCGCGCCGTTGGCCAGGGCGTCCTTGGTCTCGAAGACCTTGGTGGCGATGGTGGTCTGGCCGAGGGGGAAGCCGATGGCGGCACCGGTGTGGATGTCGGTACCGGCGAGGAGCTCGGAGCAGAGCTTGGACTGGACGGAGTTGATGGCGACCATCTTGAAGTGGTAGTCCTTCGCCTCCTGGCAGAGCTTCTCCATATCCTCGCGCGTGGCGTCGGGGTGGAGGTTGGTGTGGTCGACCAGACGGGCGAGATCATCGAGCGTGTAACGTGCCATGACGGCTCCCTTCGTTGAGGATTGGTGCGTGCCTGCATCCTAGCATATTGTCATACATATTGATGCTAAATAATACTATTTACCGTTTATGTCCGATTTAATACCGTTTGTGGACTCAAAAAGATTCAATCTCTAAACATTTTGGTCATACATATATGATTAATCGCGACGAAAGGAGATATCAGTGAACATCGTATTGACTTCACACGGCACGCTTTGCGACGGCATGCTCGACACCTATAAGAAGATGGTCTCGAGCGACAGCCCCATCGTCGCCGTGGGTCTGGGCGACGACGGCGTCGACGTCTTCCGCGAGCACCTTTCCAATGCGGTCAAGACGCAGCTCGAATCAGGCAACACGCTCATCCTCGCGGATCTACTCGGCGGAACCCCCTACAACGAGGCCTACGCCCTGTTCCTCGAAAACCCCGAGCACCTGCGCGTCGTATCGGGCTTCAATTTCGGCATGCTCATCGAGGTCGGCGTCGCGGCTGCGGCAAGTGACGACCTGGACGCCGCCGTCGAACTCGCGCTCAACGCTGGAACCTCCGGCGTCACCGCAGCGGCCCTCCCGGATGAAGATGAGTCCCTCGCGGACGACGACCTGTTTTAGTGATAACGCGATTCCCAAAAGAATCGCCCAATGGAAGGAGACACAATGGCAATCGTGCTCGCACGCGTGGACGACCGAGTCATCCACGGACAGACCACCACCCGGTGGGTCGCGGTGAAGCCGGCTGACGCCATCCTGGTGATCAGCGACAAGATCGCCGCGGACCAGCTTCGCTGCAAGGTGCTCAAAGCCGCAGCGGGCAAACTCAAGCTCGGCATCTACACCCTCGCCCAGGGACCTGAGGCCCTCGCCAAGGCCCAGGCCTCGGCAAAGAACTTCTTCGTCATCTCCGACTCGATCCGCAACTTCGCCGACCTGGTCAAGATCGACGGCGACTTCGGCGGCGTGCTCAACATCGGAAACCTCAATGCCACGCGCGAGGGCACCAAGAACATGGGCAATACCGTGATGATGAACGACGAGGACGTCGTCGCGCTCGATGAGCTCGAGGCTGCCGGCATCGACCTTCAGTTCCAGCTGCTGCCCGACGACGCTGTCCGCACCTGGCCCGCGGTCAAAACCAAGTACCAGTCGATGTAAACGCATCAACACCAGCTTAGGAGGAACACCATGGACCTTACCCTGCTCTTCCCCGCGCTCATGTGCGGCGTCTTCTGCTACCTGGGCGCCATCGAGAGCGCCTGCCTGTTCGGCATGTCCGGTGGCTACTACGTAATGGGCCGCCCGCTCGTCGCCGGCCTGCTGTGCGGCCTCGTCTTCGGCGACGTGAGCGCCGGCGTTCTATGCGGCGTCGCCGTCCAGGCCGTCTTCATCGCCAACCTGTCCACCGGCGGCGCGACCAACTCCGAAATCACCTACGCTTCCTACGGCGGCATCGGATTGGCCATGGCCACCACCAAGGATCCGGCAATCGCCGTCACCCTTTCCGTGCTCATGGGCCAAACCCTCGGCCTCATCTTCTACAACACCCGCATGGCCCTCTACTCCTTCTTCAACGGCAAGGCCCAGACCGCCGCTGAGGCCAACGATGGTCGCGGCATCACTAAGTGGCACATCATCTACCCCCAAATCTGCACCTTCTTCATCCGCGCCGTCCCGGTGTTTTTGGTCGTCTACTTTGGCCAGGGCGTGGTCGAAACCCTGCTCAATAGCGTTCCCGAGGTCGTCACGCATATCATCTCCGTCCTCGGCGGCGTCCTTCCCGCTCTCGGCATCGGCATGCTCATGAACATCGTGATCAAGGACAAGGCCCAGCTGATCTTCTTCCTCGCGGGCTTCGTGCTCCTCTCCTTCGCCGGCCTCTCCATGATCGCCATCGTGTTCCTCGCCGCACTCGTCGCCTACCTCGTGTTCCTGTCGAGCGGCAAGACCGCCGAACCCGCGCTCGCGACTTCCGAGCCCCAGGAGACCACCGCGGTCTACGAAGATGACGATCTGTTCTAATCCCCGAAGGAGCGAACTCACATGACTACGGAACTCACCGGCACCACCGCCAAGAAGACCGAAAACGGCGGCCACCTTTCCAACAAGGAGCTCAACACCATCTGGCTGCGTTGGGCCTTCACCCACCTGTCCTCGATGAGCTACGAGAAGCTCCAGGGCCACGCCTACGCCTGGGCATACCTCCCCTTTGCCGAGAAGTACTACAAGGATGACCCCGACGCCAAGCGCCGCCTGCTCGTCCGCCACTCCGTGTTCTTCAACACCGAGCCCCAGACCGGCCAGCTCATCAACGGCATCGTGACCTCCCTCGAGGAGAACATCGCCATGGGCGGCGAGGTCTCCGAGGATATGCCCAACAACATCAAGGCAACCCTCATGGGCCCCCTGGCGGGCATCGGCGACTCCATCATCCAGGGCATCATCGTCCCGATCCTGCTCTCGATCGGTATGAGCCTCGCCACGGGCGGTAGCCCGATCGGCCCGCTGTTCTACATGATCGCCTACGGTATCCTCGGCCCGCTCATCTCGTTCATCAGCTACCGCACCGGCTACAAGCTCGGCGTCGGCGCCATCGACGTCATCGTGGGCGAGAACGCCCGCCGCATCACCGATGCCTTCAACATCCTGGGCATCATGGTCATCGGCGCCCTCGCCGCAGGCAACATCGGCCTGACCACCACCCTCAACATCCCGCTGGGCGGCGAATGGCAGCCCCTGCAGGCAACCCTCGACGGCGTGTTCCCCTCCATCCTTCCCCTGGCGACCGTGCTGATCACCTGGTGGATGCTGGGCAAGAAGCAGTACAGCCCCACCAAGGTCATCGTCATCCTGACCGTCGTGGTCTCCGCGCTCTGCCTGCTGGGCGTCTTCTAAGCAATAGCTCAATCGACAAGCCAACAATTTAACCCGACCATCGGGGCGGAGCCTTATGGCTCCGCCCCATATGTTATATTCGTTCCAACTTCGGCCTTAAAAAGGTATGACAAAATGACGCTCTATGACCAAATCAAAGATGATCTACTCGCCAAAATTAAAAACGGCACGTACGCCGTGGGCGAAACCATCCCCTCTGAAATGCAACTATGCGATATGTACGGCGTCAGCCGGTCAACTATTCGCCAGGCCATGCAAACCCTTGTAAGCGAAGGCTACTTGGAAAAACGGCAGCGCCGTGGCACCGTTGTAACGCTCCCCAAGGTCGATCAGGCCTTTGCCATGCGCATTATGAGCTTCGAGGACGAGATGAAGCGAGCCGGACGCGCACCACGCACCAAGGTCCTCACCTTCAAGCGAGTCAAAGCAACAACCGAAATCGCCAGCAAGCTTGAGCTGGAGCCCGGCGAAGACGTGTACAAACTCGTCCGCCTAAGATATGCCGACGACACCCCCAACGTATTTGTGGAAAGCTATATTCCCTGCAAACCGTACCAAGACTTCGATGCTGTCAACTTTGAAGAGACCAGCCTGTATTTTGCCATGAGCAAATCTGGCAACCCAGTCGAGCGAGCGCACCGCCACCTCGAGGTCTCAAAAGCCAATGTGACGACCGCCGCCCTGCTCGACATTGAAGAGGGCGACCCCCTCATCATTTTCCAAACCGTTGCACGAGACGCGCTTGACTCTCCTGTCGAGTATTCCGTGGCGACGTATCGAGGCGAAAGTAACTCCTTTGACTTTGAAGTACGCGTAAGCGAATCAAGCTAACTCCGTTTGCAAGGTGGCACTCTGCTGTACTTTATGCGGAGCCGTCGGCACTCTTGGTAGACTGTATGATGTATGCCGCGCGAAGGCACTCGTTCTCCCGCGCGCATGAAGACGCGCCGTGCGGCCTGTAAGTCCGCAGCGTGCGCCAGGTTGTAAGGGGATCTCATGGAACCCATTTCGCAGGGAATGCAAGGGCCTGCCGTCGAGGACGTGCAGACGCGCCTTTCCTCGCTTGGATATATGATCGACGCCGCCGAAATGACGGCAAAGGAGTTCGGCGCAACTACGGTTGCGGCCGTTCGCGCGTTTCGCACCCAGCAGGGACTGGATGCGGGCGAGGATGTGGACGGTACATGCTGGAGCGCGCTGGTGGACGAGTCTTACAAACTCGGCGATCGCACGCTGTACCTGCGCCTTCCCAATTTCCACGGTGCCGACGTACGCGCCCTGCAGCGCGCCCTCAACACGCTCGGCTTTGCCTGCGGCGTGGACGACGGCTATTTTGGCCCGCATACCGAGGCCGCTTTGCAGCAGTTCCAGGAGAACGTGGGGCTGTTCGCCGATGGCATGGCGTTCCAGGACACCTTCAACTACGTGAACCGCCTGCACCATGTGTGGGAGGGCAAGCCCTCTGTGATCGATGTCGAGGCTGAGGCCCGCATGGGGTTCGCCCGCGCCGCGAGCGTGCTCGAAAGCTGGAGCATCGCCATCGGCGGCGAGGACGCAATCGCCCGCAACGTCGCCTCGCGCGTGTGGAATATCGCAACCGCAACGACCGATGGCAGCGGCATCGTGCTGTATGACGACGTCGCGCCCGAGGATGTGGACCTGACGGTCGAGATCGCCTCCGATGCGCTGCCCGACGACGCCGAGCCGCGCGCCACGATCACCCTGGCCGAGTGCAACAACCTCTCACTGCGCATCAAGACGGCGGTCGCCGCGGCGGCCACCCGCCCGCCCGATCAAGCCCCGCATCGAGCTCACGGGCATCACCGGCTACGGCACGTTCACTTCAAGTGATGCGCAAACTCTGGCCGTTCGCCTTCTCGACGGCCTATGTGATGCGCTGAGCGACTAGGTACGCTACACTAGAGCGGCGCGCTTGCGCGCCCACACCCATTTGGGGCATCGTCCAGCGGCAGGACCCTGGTTTTTGGTACCAGTTACGGGGGTTCGAATCCCTCTGCCCCAGCCACGATAGACAGGCTCGGTCAGTCTGCCAGCGGGCTTTTCTGTGCGTTGGAAAATCTCGGCATTGCTTGGCGCTACACGCGCGTCGCATCCTTGGGACTCATGGTCATGCTCTGGAAGCGGTTCTCCATGTAGTCGTTATCGAAATACTTGCCGTAGAACTGCGCGACGGGAATATCCGGCTCCGTGCCGTTGACGCGCTGGTACCAGTAGTCGAGCGACTGCAGCGTCATGACGCCGTCGACCAGCATAATGACGGTAAAGATGACGGTAGCCGAGTAGCGACTCTTCCACGGAATCATGTTGATGAGCTTGAGCAGCCTCGGCAACAGCAGCTTGATCCAGATAAGGCCACCCAGGCCCCACAGGCAGGCAAAGCCCGTGCAGGTGCGTCCGCCCGTAAGAACGGCGAGTGGGTCGGGCATGCCAAACAGCTTCATGTGCGAGTAGCTCCACGAGACCACGCCAAATGAGGTCTGCATAAACCAGCCCACGAACACCTCAAAGCTCGCGCCGAGCACAGCGCTTACCAGGAAAATGATGATGGGGTTCTTTTTATAGAAGCGGTTGAGCACCATGGTCATGAGTACGGCGCCAAAGCCATAGATGGGGCTGAAGGGACCAAACAGCATGCCGGCGCGGTTCTGGTAGACGCCCGGGTCGTCGACTGTCATATGCCAGATGTCCTCGGCGATCAGGCCGAGCACGCAGCAGACGAAGAATACCCAGAACAGGTTGAAGTAGTTGAGCTTGATGTAGCCCTCGCCGGTTTCATCGCGGCCGAGCATGCCCTCGGCGGCGGCGTCACGGTCGAGCATCTCCTGCAGGCGGCGCTGCAGTTCGCGCTCCTGGCGCAGCGTGGGGTCGACGGTTGCTGAAAGTGCAACGAGGATGCCGAGCTGGATCGCGGGACGCAGCAGGAAGGGCCCGATGCCCTGGAGCATCACGTCGACCAAAAGCTCGACGACGGTGAATGCAATAAGGATGTAGGACAGGCGGGCGGCGTTGCGGCGCTGGTTTTTGATAAGGTCCAGGCCAAAGATGATCAGGATGACGGCACTTGCCGCAGAGAGCATGATGCCGGCGACGATGAGTCCAACCGAGACCAGCATATTGTCGCCGAGCTTTTCGGCGGCGTTGCCGTTGATGAGCGCGGTGATGACCTGCCACATAAAGGCAGCGACCGACGGGAGTGTGCCTACGCCGGATAGGATGCACAGGACGGCGTACACCTTAATGATGAGGGGAATCTTCTTGACCTCCGTGGCGCTGGGGACGCTGGGGTCGAGTTCGTTTCGATCCATACAGAACCTTTCTCGCTTTGTCCTAGGCTACAAGGATACGCCGCCGACCTGCCAAAAGACAGGACGAACGTCCCAATTGCAACTTTGTAATCCCCAACGGTGGACGCGGCGGCCATCTGGGGGCGCGGGCGCTTGCACTGGACAGACCGATAAAATGTTTGGCCACAAAACGGATTATTAGCTCGGTGGGCTTTTAAAAAGCGCTGCTCATGCGCTGGGGAGCGCGTCGCGCCGTGCGTATAATAAGGCGGGTAACGCCAAAATACGAGGCTCTGAGGGGATGCCATGTCTCAAGAAACCATCCGCGCGGCCGAGCGTGCCGCGGGACAGGTGAACGCCATGTCGACGTATGATCCGGACTCCGACCAGCTGCATGAGGAATGCGGCGTTTTTGGTGTTTGGGCGCCCGATCGCGACGTGGCTCGACTGACGTACTTTGGCCTGCGTGCACTGCAGCACCGTGGCCAAGAATCGGCGGGAATCGCCGTGGGTGACGGCGGTACGGTTATGGTCCGCAAGGATCTGGGCCTGCTCGACCGCGTGTTCTCCAATGCCGACTTGTCGACGCTCTCCGGTCAGCTGGCCGTGGGCCACGTGCGCTATGGCACCGCCGGCGCCAAGAGCTGGGAAGCCTCGCAGCCGCATCTTTCTACCATCAATAACGTCATCATCGCGCTTGCTCACAACGGCACTCTGGTTAATACCGACGAGCTGCGCCGCCAGCTGATCGAGCTGGGCGTGCCGTTCCTCTCCAATTCGGATTCCGAGGTCGCGACCAAGCTTATCGGCTACTTTACCCAGCGTACGGGCCACCTGCGCGAGGGCATTCGCAAGACCATGGAGCTCGTGCGCGGCGGCTACGCCATGACGCTCATCAACGAGCAGGCGCTCTACGCTTTCCGCGACCCGCATGGCATTCGCCCGCTGGTGCTGGGCAGGCTCGTGGACGAGGGCCTGGATCAGGCCGACGCCGCTTCTGTTTCGCAGCTGCCCTCGCAAGACGGTGCCTCGACGGTCGACTCCGCCGTCCATGTCACGCGCGCCGGCGGCTGGGTCGTTGCCTCCGAGACCTGCGCGCTCGATATTGTGGGCGCCGAGTACGTGCGCGATGTTCGTCCCGGCGAGATTTTGCGCATCAGCGCCGAGGGCCTGGTATCCGAGCAGGGTGTGCCCGCAGCCGAAGAGTCCGCCAACTGCATCTTTGAGCAGGTCTACTTTGCCCGCCCCGATTCCATTATGAACGGTAAGAGCGTCTACGCCTGCCGTTATGACATGGGTCGTCAGCTGGCACACGAGGAGCCCGTCGAGGCCGACCTGGTCATTGGCGTGCCCGACTCCGGCCTGCCGCCCGCGGAGGGCTATTCGCACGAGAGCGGCATTCCCTTTGGCGAGGGACTCATCAAGAATCGCTATGTGGGCCGTACGTTTATCGAGCCCACGCAGGAGCTGCGCGCCATGGGCGTGCGTATGAAACTCAACCCTCTGCGCGATAACATCGAGGGCAAGCGCCTGGTCGTCATCGACGACTCCATCGTGCGCGGCACCACCATGGTGCAGCTCGTCAAGATGCTGCGCAACGCTGGCGCCAAGGAGATTCATATCCGCATCAACTCGCCCGAGGTCATCTGGCCGTGTTTCTACGGTATCGATACCGACGTGCAGTCGCAGCTTATCAGCGCCAACAAGACGGTCGACGAGATTTGCGAGTATATCGGCGCCGATTCGCTGGCCTTCCTTTCGGTCGAGGGCCTGCTTAAGGTCATGCCCAAGGGCGGCTACTGCGATGCGTGCTTTACTGGACGCTACCCCGTGGCGATTCCCGAGAGCTTTGGCCGCGACAAGTTCATGGAGGGCTTTAAGCCCCGCAACCTGGACAAGCCGCTTCACTTTGACGACGACGCCGTGGTCGAGAAATACGACGACCGCAGTTGGGAAGAGGAACACGGCGAGGCCTAAAACCTGCCATTTAGGGACAGGTTTATTTTGGTAGGTTTTACCTGCTGTTTTGTTGATATGACGGCGCGTGCTGTTATGGCGCGCCGAAATGAACGCAACTATGAGCACCGTTTGGCACCCGCGCGTCGGACGGTAATGGGAGAGGAAGGCTCAGATGAGCGACAGCAAGCATGTGACGTACGAGGACGCCGGCGTCGATACCGCCGAGGGCGGCCGCGCCGTTGACGCTATTAAGCAGATGGTCAAGGACACCAACCGCCCCGAGGTTATCGGCGGCATCGGTGGCTTTGGTGGCCTGTTCTCGGCCGCCGCGCTCAAGGATATGGAAGACCCGATTCTGATCAGCGGTACCGACGGCGTCGGCACCAAGCTCGTGCTCGCCCAGATCATGGACCGTCACGAGACGGTGGGCCAGGACCTGGTCGCCATGTGCGTCAACGACATTTTGGCTTCGGGCGCTGAGCCGCTGTTCTTCCTGGACTACGTTGCCATTGGCCACATCGAGGCCGAGCATATGGCAAAGATCATCAAGGGTGTTGCCGACGGCTGCAAGCTCGCGGGCTGCGCGCTCGTGGGCGGCGAGATGGCCGAGCACCCGGGCGTCATGGCTCCGGCCGACTACGACCTCGCCGGCTTTACCGTGGGCGTCGTCGACCGTCCCAAGATGCTCGACCCCGCAAACGTCCGCCCCGGCGACGTGATTCTGGGCCTGCCTTCCACCGGCGTGCACTCCAACGGCTACTCGCTCGTGCGCAAGGTCATCGGTGTCGACGGCATCAAGCCGGGCACGCCCGAGGCCGCCGCTAAGGCCGAGGAGCTGAGCCGTCCGCTCGAGGAGCTCGGCGGTGCTTCGCTGGCCGATGCTCTGCTGGCCCCTACGCGCATCTACGTCAAGCCGATTCTGGAGCTGCTGCGTAGCGGCGCCCCGGTACACGCCATCGCCCACATCACCGGCGGCGGCATTACCGAGAACCTCAACCGCGCGCTTGCCGACGACGTCGATGCCGTGGTCACCCGCAACGGTGCCGAGATGGGCTGGAACGTTCCGCCCGTCATCACCTATGTGTCGCGCCAGGCCGAGCTCGCGCCCAATGAGGCATGCAAGACCTTCAACATGGGCGTCGGCCTGTGCCTGATCGTCGCCCCCGAGGACGAGGCCGCGGTGACCGAGGCCCTGGTCGCGCTGGGCGAGAAGCCGTTCCGCGTGGGCGAGTGCGTCGAGGGTTCCGGTAAGGTCGTGTACTCCGATGAGCGCTAACGAGCAGATGACCGCCGCCGAGGGCCTGGGCTTTGCGCCCTACACCCGTCCGACCGGTACCGATACGGCTGAGCCGCTCAAGATCGGCGTGCTCATCAGCGGTTCGGGTACCAACCTGCAGGCGCTGATCGACCTGATCGCCGCGGATAAGCTCAATGCCTCGATTGAGCTCGTGGTGTCGAGCCGTCCTTCGGCCAAGGGTCTGCAGCGTGCCGAGCGTGCAGGTATCCAGACGCTTACGCTGTCCAAGGATGTCTATGCCGACCCCATTGCCGCTGACGAGATCATCGCGCACGAGCTGCTCGAGCGTGGCTGCGAATATGTGGTCATGGCTGGCTACATGCGCATGGTGCATACGCCGCTGCTGGCGGCGTTTCCCAACCGCGTGGTCAACTTGCATCCGGCGCTGCTGCCGAGCTTTCCCGGCGCGCATGCGATCGACGATGCCTTTGCGCGCGGCGTCAAGGTGACTGGCGTGACTGTACATTTTGCCAACGAGATCTACGACAACGGCCCCATCATCGCCCAGCGTGCGCTGGCTGTCGAGGAAGGCTGGGACGTCGACACGCTTGAGGAGCACATCCACGCGATCGAGCATGTGCTGTATCCCGAGGTCGTGCAAATGCTCGCCGATGGCCGCGTCCACGTGCTGGAGAGCGGCAAGGTTGCTATCGACCCGGCGCGCTAGCGCGTGTAAACAGGTCACCTAGGTTTCTTTGTGACATAAGCAATCGAAATAGCCGCTTGGGGCATATGGAACCACATGTGCCCCAAGCGGCTTTTACCGTCTCTTCGATTTCGGGCTCCTGATAACGTGACAGGTGGGACCGAAAAATGGAGGGGGGGGTGGTTGGCTGCGAGCATGATATGGATATCAGCGGCGATTTCTCCATCTCGGTAAATAAAAATGGCTTCAAGTTCAGTATCGGTTCGAACTTCGAGGTAGCAACCCTGTTCAACGATTTTCTTACACTGACACCCATGTCATGAGCAAGGATAACTAGCCGGTATAGAGTCGCTTGAGCGGGTATGCGTCTGTTCAAGTGACCCATCGATTTGTTTAAGAAATAGTTAAACTACGAAACAAACGGCACGTGGGTAACTCACGACTCAGCGAGAGTAAAAGGAATAGGAGAAGAAGGTTCATGTTTTGCCCCAAATGTGGCAGCAAGATTGGTGATGATGCGCGGTTCTGTACCGAATGCGGTCTGCCCTTGGGCGGGCTCTCGGGCAAGACTGCGGCCGAGGAGGGGCCCAAGGCCGAGCCGTCGGAGCGAGAATCATCGTCCGCTGAAGTCATAATGGAACCCACAGATACCGAAACGGACTCTGCGATAGGATCCGCGAATGCCGAGTCCACAGCAGAACCGAGCCCCGAGCCGGTCTCGAAGACCGCGAATAGCGGTCACTCCCAGATGTACAACTTCTTTATGCAACGCTGTCAGGTCGGTAACCGCCTAGTGCCGCAGTTTGCTATCATGATCGCCGCATTTATCGCCGCGGCAGGCATCGCTTACGCTGCTTTCATGCTCTACAAGAACGTCATTGAGCCCAATCTCCAGCAGCAATCCGTGCAACAGGAGCAAGCGACCGAAAGGTCCAAGAAGGACGAGAGAGCGGTCGAAGAAGTTGTCTATACGTTGGAGGCAAAGTCATTGACGGTGTCTGCTCCGGTCGACCCTATGCTCGAACAGGGCGAGCGGAGGGACATGGAATGGTCCTATCCGCAACTTAAGAGCTCCACCAAAGACGACGTTGCAGACAAAATTAACAAGGCGATTCTCGAGCCCCTTCAAATTGACGCGGAGCGAACAAATCGAGCATCAGATAATGAGCAATCAGATGCTGAGTTGTACCCCGACGGCGAATTTCCCTGCATATCGAGAAACGTGACGGTAACGTACATGGATGAGAACTTTTTCTGTATCCGTGACGAGCGCTATTCGACGGGATGGGGTCCGCATGGCGGCACGGTTGTGACTGGTGTTATTTTTGATTTGCATACGGGTGATGCTGTTAGTCCTCAGGACATGTTTGGCATTGATACCGAGGATCTTGCCAGTTCCATGAGTTCGGCAGTTTGGCCGTATCTTACGGAAATGGGCAGAGAACATCCGTCTGATTACAATTCGATGCTCATGCGGAGTAATTCTTCGGACTATTCAATCAAGGGCTCAACGTGCTTGTGTGTGACATCCAAGGGACTGGTGTATCACACCGAAGACTATGAGCTCGGTACTTTTGCGGACGGCAATTGCGAGATTTTGGTTGCGTCCTGGGATGATGAGTCTCAAGTGGGGTCCGAAGTAACCCCTGATGAGGTCAAGGACGGTACAACGGTGAAAGTCGATAAGGAGGACTAACATGTTCTGTCCCAACTGTGGATTTGAGCTTGATGGCGATTTGCGATACTGCACCGAGTGTGGCCATGCACTCGAAGATGCAAAGGCGGTGCTGAACTCTGCCGGCAACGAAGTGGCAGAAGAGCCTTCCGTTATCAATGAGGCTGCGGAAGAGATTT
The DNA here is from genome assembly GCA_900543505.1 of uncultured Collinsella sp. Lineage (GTDB taxonomy): Bacteria > Actinomycetota > Coriobacteriia > Coriobacteriales > Coriobacteriaceae > Collinsella. The sequence goes on from UQSB01000011.1 coordinate 30,311, forward strand.
TCGCTAGTGACGAAACGGAGAAGGAGCCTTCCGCCGGTGCCGAGGCGGGGGAGGAAAAGTCGCCCGTGGAGAGCGAGCCCGTAGCGGACGAAGAAGACGACCGGCCCAAGGACGACGTGTCGTCCGATGCAACGCCTTCGATTCAAGCCGTGCGCGCCGACCGGCCAAAGCCGAGCAATCCGGTCGCCAAGCCCGTCGCGGCGCCAGCCCCTGCGCCTGCGGCGAATGTATCCGCACAGAAAAAGGAGCCCAAGGCGCTCTATATCGTTGGTATCGTCGTTGGTCTGGCAGTCATTGCCATCTTTAGCTATCTGCTGTTCTTTAGCAAGTCCGGCGACGTTGCCCATTACGGCCAGGACAAGGCCATCGTGGTGGCCCAAGAATCCAAGATTACCCCGACCGACGCAAAGGGCGAGAAGATCAAGAAGTACTCGGTGACCCTGAACGGCGACAACGGCTACAGCACCAATGCTGAGGTTAAGGGTGACGAGGGCTTCACGGTAAGCCAGTTTCCCGATATCAAACCGGGAAAATATACTCTTACCGTTAAGGACTCCAAGACCAAGGTTGAGTGGAGCGTTCCTGTCGAGGTGGTCGACAATTCCAAGTCCGATGAGGCCGTGAAGGATGTTTCGCTCGAGGTGCCTAAGGCTGACAGCGCAGACGCAAAGGCGGACGAGGGCGACAAAAAGGACGGAAACGCCGCTGCGGACAATGCTGCTGCATCCGCTGCCTATAAGCAAAAATGCCAGGAATATCTTGCGCGTTATGGTGAACCTCAAATGGTTGAGATTGAGGACTATATGTCAGCCCTTAGAGGTTTTTGCTTGGCTGATTTGGTTGATTTCGACAACGACGGCGTTTCTGAGCTCGTGACGGTTGTTAACGATATGAGCGCGGACGATATGAAAAGCGCCTGGGACGGAAATATTGAAGAGCTTCAGAAGTCCTACACCGTAGAGGTTTGGTCGGCGGAAGACGGCGGTATCAAAAGGATATATAGCCAAAAATGGCTCGACAACTCTAACGGAGGATCGATGTACCTGCCTCTTGTTAAGGATGATGAGCAAAACGTCTTACTTGGCAAGCGTACGTACGAAATGTGCGATGCGCTCAAAGCAAAGCTCTCAGGTAAACAGATAACCTATGGCGATAACTGGTCTTTATTCGGCAAAAAGGATGATTCGCTTTCGTTGGTGTTAAATCGCGAAGCTTGGTCCGTCTCTGTTTCTGGCGGTAATCTTGGAGACTATTACGCATCTAACGGCAAGGAGATATCCGAGAAGGATTTCAACGCGTTAAATTCCTACACAGATTTCAATCATCAATACTGCACGTATTATTTTGTTGACTTCTCAAGCTCAAGTCAGGGATCATTTTCAGATGTGCCCGTTGTTGGTTGCAGCCAAATGTCCGACCGCACCAATAGCACACTAAAAAAGTTGGGGATTGAATAAAAGTTGAAAAAGGGGCCTGGAAATTGCGTCCAGGCCCCTTTTCTTAGAGCAGCTGCTCAAGGTCAATAAGCCTTGTGTCGTTCACTTGGGCGGCTTTCTCTCGACATGCCTCCGTAAATCCACCCTTGCTAAACAGGTAATATCGTTGGATCGGCCTGCCCAACAATGTTCCGCGACGCATGAGCGTCTCAAGCACATCGACGTCAGCGGGCTCGTTTCTCCATTTGCACTCGCCAACGATGAGCTCCCCATCGGCGCCCTCTAACACAACGTCAATCTCTTCTTGCCGGCGCGTGTTCGGGTTCGTGCCCCACCAAGAGCCGATTGCCTTGGGCAGCATATCCAGCTCGCTCTCAACAACCTGCCGCATCAACCACTGGCGGCATACCTCTTCAAATGCAGGACCTACAAAGGTGGACAAATCATGCTTGGCGATACGCGCGGCCACAGCGGCTCCGAGCCCCTCCTCAATTGTTCCTGCGTACTGTGGAACAAAACGATACCAAAACCTAAACAGGTTATCGCAGATCCGATAGACTACCTGGCGTTTTGTTGCCTTTGCAACAGGCGTGACGCGCTCAACGATTCGCAGCTCGATCAATGCGTCGAGCAGTCGCGCGACCTGTGGTGTTGCGAGGTGGGTAACATCGGCAATCTCTTTGGAGCGTACATAGCCGTTGGCAATGGCGGTTATGACGGCATTGTAGATAGCCGGGCTGCGGACCTCTTGCAGCAGATAGTTCTGGGGTTCGGCATACAAAAACGCATCTTGACGCAACAGCGCATGCTCAAGGTTCCATTGAGTGGAACGCGTGCCATCGAGCTGTGATAGATAGAGCGGCATCCCGCCAACAACGGAATACAGCTCGATGACTCTTTCGATGGGTGCATCGGGAAGCATGAGCGCCGCGTCGAAGATGGTGAAGGGGTCAATGCGCAGCTGCATGGTGCGGCGTCCATAAAGAGGGCTTTGGTGTCCTAGTACCTGGTGTTCCATAAAGCTCATGGACGACCCGCAGAGTACGAGGAACAGCTTGCTCGTGTCTTTATGTCGATCGATAAGCGTTTGCAGGCACGAAGAGATGCCCGGATCGCTTTCGGCGAGGTAGGGATACTCATCAATAATCAGAACGATTCGCTCTGTCTTGGCGTGTTCGAAGACGGATTCGAGTGCAACCTGGATAGAGGGGAACGCTGCTCCTGCGGCGCTATCGCCAAGTATCTCGCGGCTGAGCAGCGCGAGATTTTCGCTTGCAACGGTTTGCTGCCCAGTAAAGAAGATCACATGGGGTTTGGCCTGTGTAAAGGCGTGAAGCAGGCTGGTTTTACCTACGCGACGCCTTCCATAGACTACAGCAAACTGAAAGGAACTCTTTTGATAGGCGGTTTCCAGGGATTCAAGCTCTTCCCGACGTCCAACAAACATGATGTGCCTCGCTCATATACGTATTACTAACATATATATTACTAACACGTATATGAGCAACTTTCCACCCGTCAATCGGATGGCGAGGAAATGACAGCGTTTCTACTTAACGAGGCGCTTGAGCTTGGCATAGTCCTGAATTTGCTTTTTGCGCTTGGCGTTGAGGAGGTTGTTGAGGTCGAGCTTCTCAGCGGTGCAGCGTTTGAGTAGCGCGGAGCTATCAAAGCCGTTTGACTCAATGTCTTCATCCAGATCGTGCTTAAGCTTGGTCCATTTATTGAGCTGCGAGCGCACGTAGGCCGCGGGACGTTCTATCTCGTTGGCGATGTCGCGTACGCTGGTGCCCGTTCCAAACAACTCGCGTATCTTTGCCGTCTCCTTGCGCGTGCGCTCATTTTTGGCATCGGTCTTGCATCGATCGCTGCAGTAGTGCCGTTTGACGCCACGATGCCCGGCAAGTGAATAGGCGCGTCCGCACTGCTCGCAATAGCCAATTTTGACGGTGCTCAGCTTGCGTGAAAAATCAAACCAGAGCCATGAGAGATAGCTGTCAAAGGAGAGGAACCCTGTGGACTCGTTACCCTGGAACACATCCACGTGCGCGCCCGAGAGATGCGAGATCACGAGCGCCTGCACCAAAGCGGTGAGTGCATCGCGATCATCGTTTTCAAGTTCTTCGCGGCGCTCCTGGATATCTGCTTGAGGGTCGATTACATAGAAGCTCTCCTCGCTATTGCTGACCTTGAGCCGCGCTGAAATCTCCGAGCTGGAGTCTTCGTCCATGTAGAACATCGCCTGCAAAACACTGAAGTCATTGGCGGTGAGCTCGTGTTCAAAAGAGAGCACGTTGAGTGCAACGAGGGATTCTTCCTCGTCGATCATAAACATAAAGGCGTAGAAATATCCCGCATCGGATTCGATTTTGCGCACGATGGGCAGGCTTTTGAATGAGTCGGTATAATCACCGCCCGCCCTCAGGATGGTGGTGTAGATCTTGAAGGATGACCCGTTTGCCGCGCAGGTCACCACTGATTTCTCGATTCTTTCCAATGCGGAGACCTTTGCGATGGTGCAGCTCCCGTTGAGGTATTCCTGGATGCGCATGGCAATAAGTGCTGCCATCGCGGCATTGGCCCAATCGCGTACGGATTCTATTGCGTGCTTGCCAAAAAGCGGCCCGGTCTGTTCGGCGTAATCAAGTACGTTAAAGAGGCTTGCGCGGAAGGGCTGCTCTTTAACGGCGGTGGGTTCGATGCATGATGCCAGCCTGATCAGATCGGCATGGCGCTCGCTGTGTGCGGGCCCTTCGTTGCTTTTGTTGCCGGCCAGCTCGGTGGGCAAGTAGAGTTCAAAGACAAGCTGGGCCTCGCCAACGGGCCTATTGGGTTCGTTCTCTATGAGGTTGACTTTCTTAAACGGAATCGAACCTTCAACGGTGCGTGTTTGGGAGAACTCAAACATTGTTACCCCTATCTCTAGCTGCAGGTTTAATAGCGTAGCACGTTTAGGAAAATTACCCGGTCAAAATCTCTATATCGGATAAACGACAAATCGTATCTTGTGATCGTCAAGAAAAGGGGTAACGAGAAAGGACCCGATTATGCATTGCAAACAGTGTGGAGCAGAGATTAACGACGGCGCCAAGTTCTGCGGCGTGTGCGGAACGCCTACGGTCGCGGCTGCGGCCAGCGCGGTGGGGGATGCGATTTACGTCGAGGCCCAGCCGATTGAGAGCCAGTCTGTCGAGGCTCAGTTTCAAGCGGCGGAGGATGCAGAGGCCGCTGCTTGCCTGCAGGATTCGCTTCACGAGTCCATCGGGTCGCTTGGGCGAGCAGCGGTGATTTCATTGCTCTATGTGCTCTTTTTCAATTACGTGCTGGGAGGTGGCTCGCTGGGACTTAACAATATGATTCCGCTGGCGCTGCTTCTGATTGGTCCCTGGAAGGTGATTATCTCGCTGTACCGCAGCGGTGTAAGGCTTCCCTTTGTCTATGGTAGCGGCATTATCGGTATCACGATTATGCTAATCGAGCTTGTGGTTCTCGTGGGCCTTCCTGTCGTGGTTCTGATGCTTTTTTACTGGTTGGGCAGCGTGATTCACGGGGCGGTTCCTGTTATTCCCGAATCGGTTCCGATGACGATCGTGGCGCTCTGGCCTATCGCCTCGGTTGCCAACATCATCTTCAAGGCAATCAAGCTGCACATGGCTCGCGCCTAGCAGGTAGCCCGTCGCATGCCTTCCGCGTGGGGTCAGGCGAATTTGAAAGGTGAAAGAAAAGGTTTACAGTCGAGCAAATTGCTCCTGGGCCTTTTCTGTTTGCAGGCTGTGGGCTATCGTTTCGATATGCTGAAGTTCTAGGGGGATTTATGTACTGTGCAAGCTGCGGGGCAAAGATCAAAGACGGGGCGCGATTCTGTTCTGCATGCGGAAAACCGTTGGATGTGGATGATGCGCCGGCGAATGCTCAGCAGCCGCTTCCTTCAGGTACACCAAAGGCGTCTGCTGATAGAAAAGCGACAAGCGATCCTGCTGTATCTCGCGCAGAGGGCCCTTCTCCGGTGCCCTCTGATCATATGTCCTTTGCGGCCTTTATGATGCAGCGTCGGCAGATCGGCCGTTTTGCTGTGCCTACGTTTGTCACCATTCTTGCAGCAATCATCTTTACCGCTGGTGTCGCTTACGCCCTGGTCAAAGCTTACGAAGCCTTTGTGCTGCCTCAAGCGCAGCAGCAGGAGCAGCCGGCTGCAGTCGAGGAGAAGTCGTCTAAAAAGAAGGTCGCGGCAACAAACAAGAAAGCACGCAGGGCTTACGAGGGCGTGGTTGCGCGTTACGAGGACTTTGCGAGCTATTGCGAGCGGAAGGGGGCTGGTGCTGCCAACTACGACGACTGGGCCCAGGGACGCGGTGATGATTCTGGACTGGGGCAGATATTCGTTTATAACAACCAGACTGCCCCCGGCTTTTTAAGCTACTACTATGCTTTCGATGATTTGAATGGCGACGGAATTGACGAGCTGCTTGTTGGGTTTGTCGATGCGCAGAACGATATTTCGGCGATTGTGGGTGCCTACTGCTTTGTTGATGGAGAGGCCGTTTCGGTTATGCCTTCGTCAGAGATGGTAGAAGGCTCCAGCAATATGACGAATCAGTATGACGGTTTTATTGCTCAGGGTGAGAGCCAAGTCATTACTGTCTGTAAGGACGGCATCGTTAAATTTACTTGTAGCCAGGATTGTAACCAGGCGGATTTCTATATTTCGCTTACTGCAAAGGGTCCTGAGGTCGTAGACGCGGTGCAAATTCAAAATAAGGAATTCGATAGGCAGAATGGCGCCTACTTGGTGAGGACCGTTGAGGATGGTGGCAAACCGCAGGAGGCGATGGTCCAGGGGCGTGAGGAAGCGTGCAGAATTCTTGACGAGCTCGCCGGGAAGTATCCGGAGGCCGACATTGAAATGCCGTCCGCAAGCAGCGATATGTGGAAGGCATTCAAAGGGGTGGAGCCTTCGGAGGGCTCTTTGAAGGACGGCTCTGGCACTGCGGACGATCGATCTGGCGCATCTCAAGCACCATCTGAAGCGGCATCCGATAGCAGCGACGATGGGGAGGCCGCTGCGCGCGGCGATGGCGTGATCGCCGACATGGATGCGTTCATTGCAAACGCCAAGCGCGAGTTGATTGTGCCAGATGACGCCTCTATTACGTTCAAGGTCGCTGATAAGCCAAACTATTGGGAGGGGGCGGCAACGTACGTTTGGTACGTCGAGTTTTATAAAGACGGAAAGGTCGTAGCGTCTGCGGAATGCGGCTCCGAAGGGTACCCATGTCGGTCGATTATGGCCTATCACGAGAGCTGGTAACTTTAACCGAGCCGTTTTGGCATTACAGCGCGCGCAACTCTTATGCCTTTCCCCTTGTTCCATCCGACGAGTTTAGTTGCGGCTAAAACGGACGTTACGAAGAGCTGACCGAGAGGCCGAACGCGCTCGCCCGCTCAGCGGGTATGCCCCAAAAGGGCATCTGGGGTTCGAACCCTCCCGGTTCTTCGTCAGTTGACCAAAGGTGCGACATTATTGCCGCTCATCGGGGGTGGCTAAATGAGATGACTTGAGGGCTATAATTAGCCAAGCTAAGTTGGGGACAGATTGAGGCGCACAGGCTTTCGATGCACCTATCGACTCGGCAGTTCACAATTTATTAGACACGCGGAACGCGTGGTTTGGGATTAACGAAAGGAATCAGCATGTCACTGTTCCATAGCGATAACGAAAAGGAAGAAAAGCACAGCGGAATTCTCGGTGCCTTTTCTGTCGACAATATCAAATGGGAGCCTGGCAACGACGAAGATGCCTCGCTTGTCTCATTCCGCTATCCCTACGAGGATTTTCCCAACGGGTCCTATCTTCAGGTTGCGCAATCGCAGATTGCCGTTTTTACCAACAATATGGGGGCGGGCAGTTCTACTGACGCTACGGGTGCCGGCGATTCTCAGGTAAGCGTGTTTGTCGGTCCGTGCAAGATCAAGCTCGACACGGGAGACAGCCGATTCGCCCCGTTCCGCAATGCCGCCCATTCGCTTACCGGCGGTAGCTCGGCGTTTCATTCCGTTGTGTACTTTATCAATACTAACTACATGAACGAGCTGCGCTGGGGCACGACCGAGCCCATCATCGTCCAAGACCCTGAGGAAGACGTCAACGTTCATGTTCGCGCCTTCGGTTTGTTTGGCGCGCATATCGAGCAGAATGACTCGAGCCTGGTTCCCATTCAGGTGAGGAAGTTCCTCGTTAAGGTCGTGGGCACGCGAGATCGCTATACGCGAGAAGAACTTACTTCCTTTATGCGGGCAAAAATCCTTGAGTATGCTCCTGACCTGCTTGCCAAGGCGATTGTTGACCAGGAGGTTTCCGTTCTTAAAATTGCGACGCATCTGAGCGACTTCTCGTCTCAGATGCAGGGCAAGCTCGTTAACTATTTCGATGAGTTTGGTCTCACGCTCGATAACTTCTCGTTCAACAGCATCAAGCCCTTCGAAGAGGATCTTGCTGCCATCAACGAGATGAAGATCCAGCGTAAGCGGAGCATTCTCGAGGCGCAGGGTAACGCTGCCCAGATGGACATCGAGTCCGAGGCACTTGCCAGGAAGCGTACGCGCGAAGGCTACAACTATCAGCAGGAGCGCGGCATGGACGTAATGGAGAGTGCTGCGGGCAATGAGGGGAGTGCCGCATCGGGCCTCATGGGAGCCGGCATGGGACTCGGCATGGGCGTTGGCATGGGCGGTGCATTTGGAGCTGGCTTCTCCACCTTGGCCAACCAGACCATGGGCGCTGTTGCTCCCATGGTTGGAACGGCTTCCGCGTCCGCAGGTATGCAAAACGGTCCCGCGTGTCCCAGTTGCGGAAACGTTAATCCGATGGGTGCTAAGTTCTGCTTGGAATGCGGACAAAAGCTCGAGCAGGGTGTTGCGTGTTTGGCGTGTGGGCATCTTAACCCGGTCGGTGCCAAGTTCTGCCTGGAATGCGGGAACCGGTTGATCTCGCCAAGGTGCCCGAGCTGCGGAGCCGAGTTGCCCGAAGGAACCAAATTCTGCCCCGATTGTGGAACTAAGATCCAATAAGGAGAAACAAAGATGAACGGTTCTGTTAAACGTGTCATTTTGGGCGAGGCAATCGTCTTGATGGCGTGGCTTGTAATCATGTTTGTCTGCAAAAACGCGCTGATGAACCCTATCGTCTTTGCTATGTCGCTTGGCTTTGGGGTTTTGGCTTTTGCGGCGGCTTCGATTTCGGCTGCCATGTCCGATAAGCAGTCCACGGTCAAAAGCACGACCGAAATCCATTATTTGCCGGTCGTATCCAGCTGTGCCTACTTTGTCGTTGCCCTTCTGGCCAACACGTACTTTGTGTTTGCGGCATATGGGTGGGGCGGCAGCACGATTCCAGTCGTCGTAAACGTTGTCCTTCTTGCTGTGCTTGTCCTTGTGCAGATGGGTCTAGGCTTCAATGGCCGCCAGGTTGACCAAAAGGTTGCTGCCGTGGCCGCAAAGACGGTTCAAACGGCGCAGTTCGGATCGTATGTGGGACAGCTCCTCGCCGTGGCGCAGGACGCTCAGGTCAAAGCCGAACTCAAAGCGCTTAAGGATGACATCTCCTTTAGTTCCAACATGTCGCAACCCCATGTTCAAGAGATCGAGCGACAGTTCTCCGCCGCGCTTGAGGCGGTCTCGAATTCCATGAGTGCCGATGAGCCGGCAGATGTTACGGTTGGCCTTGTCCATGATGCGCGCAATATCTGGAAAAAGCGCAATGCGGCGCTGACCGCTGTCAAATAAGGGCTCGCACTGCTTTTTGCCAGGGCACTTTGATGGTTGAAGTGGGGGAAGCTATTGGAAATCAACGGTATAACTTGTGAGGGCTGCGGCAGCACCGATGTCGAGTTTGACCCCGCAACTCGAAAGGTTCATTGCAACCAGTGCGGTCGCGAGATGTACTATTCGCGGGCGCGTCTGGGGGCCACGGGCAAAATCGCGTTTGCCAAGGACAATGCCATCAAGTTTTTTAAGGGTGGTAACTTTCCGGAGGCCCGCAAATTTGCCGCGGACGTGCTCAATATGATGCAAGACAACGCGGCAGCACAGTTTATGGTTGCGTACTGTGATGAGTTTTGCGAAGGTCTTTCGGGTTCGATGACGGTTTTCTTTAAAAGGGCCGAAGATATCCCTCTCGAATATGACGAAGTGCGTGACTTGATCGACTTGTTTGAGTCGACGCTCTACAACATGCGTGACTTTGAGGTTCAGATGGTATCGCTCGTGGTCGCCAATATGCAGAGCATGGAGGATCGGTCTCGGCTTGAGAGCTTTATCGATGCTGTGTGCCCGTTCTGCATAGCGCGGTATGCTTCGGAAGACTTTATGACCGCAGAGCGGGAGAGCTTCTATCAAGATATCGCCGCCAACTGCAACATACCCAAGACGTGTCTCGCACTACTCAAGGGCATTAGAGAGAACCCCGGGTCCCCCTATAAAACTGGTTCGTTTGCGTTACGAAGAAGGACCTCGTACTTTCTCGAACACTATGTGGAGCCCGTCGGGCGCATCGTCAATTCGATGAAGGCAAGCCAATACAAACAGAAGTTTCTCGTGGCCTATCAGCAGGTGTCCGAGCAATACCGAAGCATGGCCTCTCAATAAAGCGGATGGCGGGTGCTTACTCGCTTAAAGCTATTGGATGATCTAAACAGTTCAAACTGAAAGGTGGTACAGATGAGTGATTCGGGATTAGATACTGCCCTTATCGAGCGCAGGATCGCCGCTATTGGAACAAAAGTTGACCAGATGACCACGAAGGTCGATAAGGTCGAATCCCAAATGGAGGAAGTGCGGAAGGACCTTAAAAAGCTCCGAAAGGACTTTCTCGAGATGATGCTCGAACAGCGTCGTACCGCCGCACTTGAGCAGGCGACTACGGAGCTCGTGAGCGTCCGGCAGGAGATGGACAAGAAGTTCGGCAACTACTCGGTGGTTCGAAACACCATGGTCGGTATTCTCCAGGCAACCGATGCAGCGCTCGTGCGCAAGGCGACGATTTCGACGGTCTCCGAGGAGTTAATGATTTCTACCCCGGACTACTGGCTGGCGCCTGTCCTGGTTGCCCTTGCGGCATGGATCAACAACAACCGAGATCTTGCAGAGCGCGCAATACGCGAGGCTGTCAAACGTGACAACGAGCACACGTCGCTTGCGATGGCTCTGATCTGCAGACGTAATAACCGCACGGCTACGTGCTACGAATGGCTAGCACGCTACTTCTCGACGCAAAACGCCGCCCGCATCGATGCCGATGCGATGGTCTACATCGATGCTTATATCAACGGCATCTTCGGAACCGACGAAAAGCACCTGTGCGACGACTATATGGCGGGCTGGATCGAGCAGATCAGAAATCAGAGCCCTGAGTTCGAAAACGAGCAGTCTAAGTCATGGGCGGAGTATTTTATCGGCTACGAGGAGGATATGAGTTCGAGATATCCGGCGCTCAAGGTGGTGGTCAAGGAGTTTGACTACATCAATAAGTATCTCGGAAAAGTCGAGGCAATCGAGAGTATCTCCAATGACTTCGCCGCCCTCAAAGCTTCCGATGTTGACGAGAGGACGCTTGCCGAGCAGGTTGACAGGCATCTGATGGAGCTCGTTAACTCCGATGACTCCAAGGAGCGAAATTTGCGTCGTCAGGAGGAGTATCTTCTTGCGGTCAAAGCATTTGGCGGAGACGTGGACCGCGCCCGAGAGCTCGTCAATCGTCGGCGCGATGAGAAGCGTCAGCAGACGATGAGCATCATCGACCAGATGACACGCTCGATGCGCGACCAGAGCGCGTCCGTGGATGTGCATAAAAAGAAGACCGCGATTCAGTTTTTGGGTTCCTATATCAACGGTGGTTTCAACCGGTATCGCAAGAGCGATGTCCCCGAATTTCCGCAGGCGATCACCCTTGACTTCGACGGATGGACAAGCAGAGCGGTCACCGGCGATGAGGGCAATGCGCTGCGCGGCGATTATGTTCGCTATGTCGGTGAAGAGAAGAAAAAGGAGCTCGCTGAGCTTGATGTCAAGGTTGCGAAGGGCAACAAGAGCCACAAGATAGCGGCCGTTGTCCTCGCTGTTTTGGGAGTAGTTTTCTTTGCGTTTGTAAACCAGGTTATTGGCATTCTGCTTCTTGCGGGGGCTGGCTATTGTCTAGTAAAGACGGGCCTCTCGAGCAAGCAGCGCGCTGCGGAGGCAGAAGAGATTGAGGCCAAATACTCCAAACGCATCCAGGAAGGCTGTTCCGAGATCGATCTGGCGCTTAATCAGTGGAAGAGCGCGAAGGAAGCGGCGGCCGAGCGCAGCGACCTGCTTAAGCTCGATAAGGTTGCCTAGCCGATAGGATTGACTCGATAACCATGAACGGAGTGAAATAGATGACTGATGAAGTGACTGATTTCGACCATAACGATGCTGCGATGCAGGACTTCGATGCATTGAGCGAGCTCGATAGTCTGTTTGAAGAGGACGAGCGACTGAAGCAAGCTGAGAACAATGTTTTGACTCAAAATCTCTCAGGCTTTGCAAACTGCTTTCCCGATTGGGATTTGCATCCGCCGGTAGCGTAGAAAAGCGCTTGAAACACAAGCTGCGATCATTTGGAAACATCGATGTTTCTGCGGGCTAGAAGCCATGGGACTTTTGGCCCGCTGTCTTTCATATGCCGGTCGGCGGCATAGGGCATCAACCGTATTCTAGGTTCTTGGACGCCAGGCCGACTCGCTTCGGATCGGGCGCTACACCAACTTTCTCGAGACTACCAATCTGACAGGGCCTCGTCCGCGTGTGGACGGGGCCCTTTTGCGTGGCCTTTTATGTCTGCTATACTGCTAGCAAGTAGAGAGGAGCCGCTATGGGTACAGCAACGGTGCAGCTCAATACGCGAATCGATCCTATGCTCAAAGCTGGTGGCGATGCGGTCCTAACTCGCAATGGGTTGGGGCCGAGCGATGCTATTCGTGCGCTTTGGGTCTATCTTGTCGAGCATCAAGCGTTGCCGGGATTTATGCTGGCGGATAAGCGTGAGCTGCCCCGTGCGGAGAGCCTGGCCGAGCAGGGGTGTGGCCTAGCTTTTTCCTCGTTGGGGCTAAGCGCTTCGGATTTTGCGCCAGCTGAATCGTCTGCGGAAGACTGGGATGCCGTACGCGATGATATGTATGACGCGATGATTGCCGACATGGAGGCGAATTGCCGATGATCGAGGCAAAGCACCTGCTTGTGGATACGAATGTGTGGCTTGATTATTACCTGCAAGAGGGGGCATTCCACGAAGCGAAGCGCCTGGTGGAGCTTGCCGAGGCGGGAAAGATTGACCTTCTGTACGCGCCGACGACGGCAAAGGATGTGTTCTACATTTTGCCTCGGCGCCTAGCCCGGCGGAATGCGAATGGGATTAACGTGTCGTTTGCCTCGGCGTCGTGGGCCTGCATTGAGCACATGATGCAGGTGGCGACGGCCTCTCCGCTTTCGTTGGCAGAGTGCGAAATGGCGCGCATGCTTGGCAAGCGCATGCCGGATCTTGAAGACAACCTCATCATCGCTTCGGGCGAGACGGCAGATGTTGACTACGTAGTCACGAGTGACCGACGCATGCTGGAGGCAATGCCCGAGGTTTGCCTGACGCCCGTGCGTGCACTCGAGATGATCGAGATCCTCGACTAACCTTGCCTGCCTCGTTTCGCTATCATATGGGGAAATGTGAACCTCATGCAACTTTGGAGGACGGTATGGCGGATAACGCCGAGATGCTATTCTCGCCCGAGCTGGTGTTTTTTGATTGGGAGTGTGCGACGCCGGATGAGGTGTTTGCGCAGCTCGAGGACGAGCTCGCTCCGCGCGGCTACATTGCCGAGGGTTGGCTCGACGCCGTCCGCACGCGCGAGGACGCCTATCCCACGGGTCTCGCTATGCCGGCGGCAAACATCGCCATTCCGCATACCGATCCGGGATTTGTGGCCAAGCCCTATATCGCGGTGGTAAAGCCCGCTGCACCTGTGACGTTCAGCGCGATGGCGGGTATGGGCGCCCCGGTGCCGGCGCAGATTATCATCAATCTGGGCATTGCCGAGCCGGGCGGCCAGGTCGAGGCCCTGCAAGCGCTTATGAATATCTTTATGGATGCCGACGCTGCAGCCGATGTACTCGGCCAGACCACGCCGCAGGGCATGGTCGACGCCATCCGCCGCCACTTTTAAGGCCGGCACTTGGGGCTGTCCCTAACTGTCGGCAGAAAAGGAACGTCCCTAACTGCCAACTGCCAGACCTGTCCCCTTTGCACCAAAATGGTGCAGATTAACCCGTCTCCCATGCACCAGGTGTGTCGCGGGGGCTGCGTTGTGACACAATGGCGTTTGTTCGATTCGTGATGCGAAAGGCCAAACATGGCAAACAAGAAAAAGAACCCCGAGGTCGCGCCGACGTCCGAGCAACGGTCCCGCGCCGCCTCCAGCTCTCGCAAGAAGCAGCGCAAGACCTATGTGTCCAAGACCGTCAAGATTGTCCTGGTGGTCATCGGCGTGCTGGCGATGCTGCTCTCCGTCTCGGCCATGGCGTGCTCCGGCCTGATGTCGCAGACCGAAAGCGCCAGCTCGGGCTATAAGCTCACTGGTGGCGTGGCTGCCACCATCAACGGCACCAACCTCACCGAGGACACCGTGACCAAGCAGATCATGAGCATGCGCACGTCCTATGGTTATACCAAGGACAAGGATTGGGCGCAGTACCTGGTCAACAACGACCTTACGCCCAAGAAGTACCGCAAGCAGCTCATCGATTCCTACACGCAGCAGATTCTGCTTCAGCAGGCGCAGAAGGAAAACGGTGTGACGGTGTCGGATGAGGAAGTCGAGAAGGCTTGGAAGGACGCGTGCAAGAGCGCGGGCGGCGCCAAGACCTTTAAGAAGACCCTTAAGACTTACGGCTACACCGAGGACACCTATAAGAGCTCGCTCAAGGAGAGCCTGGCGCAGCAAAAGCTCAAGGAAGCCGTGGCGCCCACCAGCAAGCCCAAGGACAGCGAGATCGTCGATTACATCAACGAGAACCTGTCGAAGTACAACGATGCCCGCCGCTCGTCGAACATCCTGATCAAGGTCGATTCCGACGCATCCGACGAGGACAAGGCTGCCGCCAAGGCCAAGGCGCAGGAGTGCCTGGACAAGATTAACTCCGGCGAGCTGAGCTTCGAAGACGCCGTGAAGCAGTATTCCGACGACACCGGTTCCAAGGAGAAGAAGGGCGACGTGGGCTGGGACAAGCTCACCACCTTCGTCGACAGCTATCAGGCGGCGCTCGAAGGCCTTAACAAGGGCGACGTGAGCGACGTCGTCGAGTCGACGTATGGTTACCACATCATCAAGTGCACCGACTACTTCCATGTCGATAGCCAGGTCGATGACATTAAACAGGTGCCCAAGGACATCAAGAAGTATGTCTCCAACGTGGTGAAGACGCAGGCAGAGAGCACTGCGTACAGCGAGTGGCTGGAGCAGTACAAGAAGGACGCCGACATCACCGTTAACCCCATGCCCAAGGACGTGCCGTACAACGTCAGCCTGAAGGGCGTCACCAAGAGTTCGACCGACAATTCGTCGACGACTGAGTAATCATGGGGCGGCGCTCGTGTGAGTGCCGCCCGCACTATTGAGGAGGATTTGCAGATGACCAACGAAGAGCTGCAGAAGGAAATGATCGCGGCCATGAAGGCCAAGGACAAGGTTCGCCTGTCCATCATTCGCCAGGTTAAGGCCGAAGTGAAGAACATCGAGGTCAACGAGCGTCGCGATGTGACCGAGGAAGACGTCAACAGCATGATCAAGCGTCTGATTAAGCAGACGAGCGAGACCTTGGAGATGTCCATCAAGGCCGGCACCGATCAGGACCGTACCGACAACCTGACCGAGCAGGTCAAGATTCTGGAGAGCCTGCTGCCCGCACAGGTTTCGGGCGAGGAACTCGAGGCTCTGATCGAGCAGGTTATCGCCGAGCTGGGCGCCACATCTAAGAAGCAGATGGGCCAGGTCATGGGAGCACTCGGCAAGGCCACCGGCGGCAACTTCGACAAGCCTGCGGCGGCAAAGATCGTCGGAGCGAAATTGGCGTAAGTGCCGGCCGACACATAGTTGATGTTGAGGGGGGGGCGTGGGCCCATTACGGGCGCCCCCCTTTTTTGTGGGCCAATAAGTGCCCAATGAGTGGGCGGAAGGTTGCGGGTTCTTTACGGGGATGTAGTGTGGGCTGCGGAAACGTGGTTCTTTCCGTACAATAGTTCAACTCGTGTAAACGCAGGGAAGGGACATTCATGGCAGACATGATCGAGATCAAGCATCTCAACAAGTACTTTGGCGACCTGCATGTGCTCAAAGATATCAACCTCACCGTCAAGCGCGGCGAGAAGCTCGTAATGATCGGGCCTTCCGGCTCGGGTAAGTCGACGCTCATCCGTTGCGTCGATTATCTGGAGGAGCCCACGTCGGGCGAGGTCATCATCGACGGTACGCCGCTTACCAAAAAGAACCACCTGGAGATGGCTCGCAAGTATAGTTCCATGGTGTTTCAGCAGTTCAACCTGTATCCCAACATGACGGTGCTCGGCAACCTGACGCTCGCGCCCATCAAGCTGCAGAAGAAGAGCAAGGAGGAGGCGACCGAGATCGCCATCGCCGCACTCAAGCGCGTCGGCATGGCGCATAAGGCCGGCGAGTATCCGCAGAATCTCTCGGGTGGTCAGCAGCAGCGCATCGCCATCGCCCGTGCCCTGTGCACCAAGCAGCCCATCATCCTGTTTGATGAGCCGACCTCGGCGCTCGACCCCGAGATGGTCCAGGAGGTTCTGGACGTTATGATTGAGCTCGCGCAGGAGGATATCACCATGATCTGCGTGACGCATGAGATGGGCTTTGCGCGCCAGGTGGCCGACCGCGTCATCTTTATGGAGGACGGCCGCATTCTGGAGGAGGGTACGCCCGAGCACTTCTTCGATAATCCCGAGAACCCGCGCTGCCGCGAGTTCCTGTCCAAGATTCTGCACTAGGCGCGGTGATGGACATGACGGATATGACGAGGGCGGCCGTGTCGCGCCGTCACTTTTTGCAGCTGGCTGGCGCCGGCATGCTTGCGCTGACGGGGACCGCGCTTACCGGTTGCGGCAACTCCACCAGCGGCGAGGGCTCCGACAAGGGGTCCAAGCTCGCGGCCATCAAGTCGCGTGGCCATCTGAATGCCGGCGTTAAGAAAGACGTTCCCGGCTATGGCTATTACGACACCGCCAAGGGTCGCTTTGAGGGCATGGAAGTCGATTTGTGCTACCAAATCGCCGCTGCCGTCTTTGGCGTGAGCTACAAGGATGCCCGCGCCCAGGAGCTGGTCGAGTTTACCGACGTAACGCCCAAGACGCGCGGCCCGCTGATCGATAACGGCCAGCTCGACGTGGTCGCGGCGACCTACACCATCACCGACGAGCGTAAGAAGAGCTGGGATTTCTCGACGCCGTACCGCACCGACTACGTGGGACTCATGGTCAAGAAGCGTTCGGGCTTTACCTCGATTGAGGACCTGGACGGCAAGGTCATCGGCGTGAGCCAGGGTGCCACCACGCAGGGCCTGATCGAGCAGATGATCAAGGACAACGGCTTTAGCTGTAAGCCCGAGTTTAGGGCCTTTAGCGGCTATCCCATCATCAAGAGTTCGCTCGACGCCGGCAATATCGACGTCTTTGCCATGGACCGCTCCACGCTGGCCGGCTACATGAACGAGACCGTTGAGCTGCTGCAGCCCGAGGTCAAGTTTGGCGAGCAGGGCTACGGCGTGGCGACCAAGAAGGGCTGCGACCTTTCGGCCGTGGTCGATCAGGTGATTTGCGATCGTCTGGCCGACGGCTGGCTCGACCAAGAGGTCAAGACCTGGGGTCTTGTATAGGCGCATCGTCCAAGGAAGGAATCAAATGCTCGAAGGATTATTTGACGCCGACCGTTGGTCGACGACATTTCAAAACATGGGGCCCTTCTGGGAGGGCTTTGGCGTGACGCTGCAGGTGGTCGTTGCCGGTCTGCTGCTGTCGCTGGTGCTGGGCACGCTGCTGGGCGTGTTCTCTACCACCCGTTCGCGCGTGCTGCGCGCCATAAGCCGCGTGTACGTGGAGTTTTACCAGAACACCCCGTTGCCCGTGCAGGTGCTCTTTATGTACATGGCTGGTCCGCAGTTTTTGCAGGCCATAACCGGTGCCGACCAGCCGGTGCGCATCGCGCCGTTCGTGCTGGGCTTCTTGGGCGTGGGCCTGTATCACGCGGCCTACATCTCGGAGGTTATCCGCACCGGTATCGAGGCGGTTCCGCGCGGTCAGATGGAGGCGGCGCAGAGCCAGGGCTTCACCCGTGCGCAGGCGTACTGGTACATCGTGCTGCCCCAGACATTCAAGATCATTCTGCCGCCGCTGTGTAACCAGGCGCTCAACCTGGTCAAGAACACGTCGGTGCTGGCGCTTGTGGCCGGCGGCGACCTTATGTACCGTTCCGACAACTTTGTGAGTCTGTACGGTTACCTGCAGGGATACATCGTCTGCTGCCTTATGTACTTCATCATCTGCTTTCCGCTCGCCATGCTGGTGCAGTGGCTCGAGCGCCGCTCCAAGGAGCGTCCGCGCGGCGTGAGCCTGGCCGAGCTGGGGCTCGACAACGTAGAGGAGGCCTAGCGCATGGAAATCTTCAACGCGACCAACCTGCTCTACATTTGGGGCGGCTTTGTTAAGACCATAGAGATCTCGGCGCTGTCGATCTTTTTCTCGCTCATCTTTGGCACGGTCCTGGCGCTCGTTAAAAGCTATGCGCCCCGCCCATTCCGTATTTTGGTGAGCGCCTATATCGAGCTGTTCCGTTGCACGCCGAACCTGCTGTGGATCCTGTTCATCTACTTTACGGTGCAGGGTTTGGACATTGTGATTTCGACCATCGCCTTTACGCTGTTTACCAGCGCTGTTATGGCCGAGATTGTGCGCGGCGGCCTCAACTCGATTCCGCGCGGCCAGTTTGAGGCGGCGCAGAGCCAGGGCTTCGGCTTCTTTGCCACCATGCGCTACATCATTCTGCCGCAGACGTTTAAGACGATCATTCCGGCGTTGTTTAGCCAGTGCACGACCGTCATTAAGGACAGCTCGTATCTTTCGGGCATTAACGTGGCCGAGCTCATGTACACGGCAAACGTCGTGATGGCCCACGCGATCGATCTGTCGCAGGTGCTTATGCTCTACGGCTTGGTGTTTGCGATGTACTTTGTGCTCAACTTTGGTATCTCGCTGCTGGTCCGAGCCTATCAGCGCCGTATTGTGGCAGCGTAGAATGTGGCAAAGGGACAGCCCCTTTGTCACACAGAGAAAGGAATCGCGATGAGCGATCTGGAGAATAAGAAGAGTCCCGTGGTCATTACCATCGCGCGCGACTTTGGTGCCGAGGGCCACGAGATTGGACGCATCCTCGCCAACGAGTTGGGGATTCCTCTGTACGATAACGAGCTGCTAGTGCGTGCGTCGCTGCGTGCGGGTGAGTCGCTCGACAAGATGGCCGCCTATGACGAACGTCTGGCCGTGGAGAACATGGCGTTTCTGCCCGACCGCTACGATGCACGTTCGTACTCGGATAAGTTGTTCCAAAAGATGAGCCAGGTGATTTTGGATCTGGGCGAGACCGAGAGCTGCATTATCGAGGGTCGCCTGTCCGACTACCTGCTGCGTAACAACCCCAATCACATTGCCGTATTGGTGACCGCTCCCTTTGAGGACCGCGTCGAGATTGTGCGCAAGAAGCGTGGCCTTAATAAAAAGAAGGGTGCCAAGCTGGTCAAGCAGCAGCAGAAGGCGCGTGAGGCATTCTACAAGCGTTACAGCGCCGGAAAGTGGAAGATGACGAGCGGTAAGGATATCGTCGTCAACCGCGCCAAGCTGGGCCGCGAAGGCTGCAAAGACGTTATCGCCGCTGCCTACCGCTACAAAGTAGCGCAGCTCGAAGACTAACCGACCAAAACCACCACAAAGGGGACAGTGAACTGCCTCCCATTTCTTGGACATCGGGAAATGGGAGGTTTTCCATGAGTAT
>UQSB01000012.1 GCA_900543505.1 uncultured Collinsella sp.
GTGTACCGGGCTCGATCAATCTCTGGTGTCCCCGGGCGGATTCAACCCCCCCCCGCAGGAAATTGGTGACGCGGGTGTCGACGGCTCGAACCCTGCCCTTAGACCAGAAGAGCCCGGCACCATAGCGGTACCGGGCTCGATATTCCTCTGGTGCCCCCGGGCGGATTCGAACCGTCGACACCCGCTTTAGGAGAGCGGTGCTCTATCCCCTGAGCTACGGAGGCATGTTGTACTAGTGTAGCAGATTTACACGTTGTGATGCAGCGTGTAGCCACTCTTCGAAGTTGCGGTGGAACAGCCCTCCGGAAAGTGCGTCCCACTATCCAGGCAAATTCTGGGTCAGACTTTCCCCATGGGACCTCGCTGGGAAACTGTGTCCCAGAATTTCGACTCGAAACGGGACACGGTTTCCCAAACGGGCCCGTTCCGGAAACTACATCCCGCAATCGGCACTCGAACCGGGATGCACTTTCCCGATCGAGCCTCATTGGAAACCGCGTCCCACTTTAGGGGGGCGCTCTTTAATGGCTAGTTGCCTTTGTGGAAAAGGTTCTTGATGACGGAGGGGATGCTCTTGGCGCCCTTGGCCGTCACATCGATAAAGTCGGGCGAACGCACGAGCTTATCCTCGTCGACGTACTTACGGACCGCGCGAAGCGTCTCTTTATCGTCGCGCGTCGAAAACGTAAAGTGGCCGTTGTCCTTGGTGAAGATAGCAAAACGCGTAATCTTCTTGGTGCCGCGCAAAACCTCGGCGGCGATGTAGTCGACCTCATCCCACGGGATTTGAATGTAATCCTCGGGATTGCGCTCGTTATAGTACTCGAACGCCTTATTGCCCACCATTACGTTACCGTGACTGGTAAGCCCCATCAGGCAGGTTGCCGGCGTTGCCAGATCGACCGTGCTGTTCTGAGATTGCGCCATGCGCGCCTCGCCCTCCAAATAAAACAATCGGACCGCATCCAGTGTACCCACCGGGTGCGGTCCGTTTCAATGGCTCAAAAGCCCTTGCCTAGCAACTCTCGGTCTTAAGCCGAAGCGTGCTTACATGAAGCCGCAGACGCGACCGATGATGCCGACGGCGAAGAGAGCCAGGATGATGACGATCGGGCTGACCTTCTTCTTGAGGAGCTTGCAGACCAGAAGGGTCAGGCACACGGCGGCAAGGCCGGGGATGAGCTGATCGAGGTTGGCCTGAAGCGTGGTGACCTTCACCGGGTCGAGTGCGTTGGCACCGACAGAGCTGTACATCGTCAATGCCTGCTTGATGCCCTCAGAACCGGCGGGCAGGTTGGCCCAGTCGATATAGGCGCCAGCGGACTGCGTGACCTTGGAGACGACCGGGGTGAAGGAGATGGACACCCAGCGCTCGACCAGGGCGCCGATGATGAACATACCCAGGATGGAAGCACCCTCGGTGACCTTGCCCATCAGACCGCCGGAGAGGTCCTTGGCGATGGAGGAGCCGACCTTGTAGCCAAACTCCTGCGTGTACCACAGGAAGGCGTAACGGATGATGTTCCACGCGAAGAAGAACAGCAGCGGACCGGCGATGCTGCCGGACAGGGCCAGGGAAGCACCCAGAGCACCCAAGATTGGGCGAAGGGTGAACCAGAAGGCGGGGTCGCCGACGCCGGCGAGCGGGCCCATCATACCGACCTTGACGCCCTGGATGGCGACGTCGTCAATCGGAGCACCGTTGGCGCGCTCCTCCTCGAGGGCGAGGGTAACGCCAATGACGGGGGCGGAAACATAGGGGTGGGTGTTATAGAACTCCAGATGGCGCTTAAGCGCGGCAATCTGGTCATCCTTGCTGGTGTAGAGCTTCTTGATCGCAGGGATCATTGCGAAGCACCAGCCGCCGTTCTGCATACGCTCGTAGTTCCACGAGCCCTGAAGGAACTGATGACGGAAGCAAACCTTCTTACGGTCAGCCTTGGTGAGCTGAATCTTGTTCTCTGCCATATGTATCACTCCCCTCCTACTCGTAATCGTTCAGAATGTCGCCGAGCGGGTCACCGGAGCCACCGCCCATGCCGCCACCCTGCTTGGCCAGATCCTTAAGGCCAAGGTAGATGAGGGCAAGGGAGATGCCGATGAGGCCAAGGGCGATCAGCGTGAGCTGAGGGATGGCAGCAAGGACAAAGCCGAGGATGAAGAACGGCCAGGTCTCCTTGGTGGCCATCATGTTGATGACCATGGCGTAACCGACGGAAGCGACCATGCCGCCGCCGACAGCCATGCCGCCGGACAGCCAATCGGGCATAGCGTTAAGCGCGTTGGTAACGGCCTCGGCCGGGATGATGCACAGAAGTACTGCCGGGATGGCGATACGAACACCCTGCATGAGGATGCCGGCGTACTGCCAACGCTCGATGCCGGCGAAGTCGCCCTTCTCGGCGCAGGCGTCCATGCCGTGAACCATAGCGGTAGCCAGGGTACGGCAGATCATGGTCAGGAACAGACCAGCGACCGACAACGGGACGGCGACGGCGATGGCGGCGGTAACGGCCTTGGCCGAATCGGTGGCGCCACCGTTGAGGGCGAGCACCATGATGATCGAAGAAGCGACCGAGGCCAGAGCGGCGTCAGGCGCGACGGCGGCGCCGACGTTAGCCCAGCCAAGGGCCATCATCTGGAGCGAACCGCCCAGGAGGATGCCCTCCTGAAGGTGACCGGTTACGAGACCGATAAGCGTGCATGCCACGAGCGGCTGATGGAACTGGAACTCATCCAGAATGCCTTCCATACCGGCAAGCAACGCGACAATCGCAACAAGCAGAATAGTGATTGCAGACATGTATCGGACCCTCCTTTACTATGCTTGAGCGGCCAGTTCGGCCTTTGCTTTCTTCAACATGGCGTCGAGATCCTCGGAGGAATCCGAAGGAACCTTGCGGACCTCGAACTTGACGCCCTTGGCCTTGAGAGCCTCGATGGTCTTGACATCGTCATCGCCCATAGCGACAGCGTTAGTGACGACGACCTTGCCCTTGGAGTGGGCCATGGAACCGATGTTAGCTTCCTTGATGTCGACGCCGGCCTCGATGGCCCTGAGCAGATCCTGCGGGTTCTCGAACAGCAGCATCGCCTTGGTGTCGCCAAAGCGCGTGTCCTTGACGACCTCGGCCATCTTCTTGATGGGCACGACGTTGGCGTGGACTCCCGGAGGGGCAGCCTGCTCGATCATGGTCTTGCGGAGCTCGTCGTGAGCAACGCCGTCGGAGACCACGATGATGCGGTTGGGGTTGATCTGCTTGGTCCACGTGGTGGCCACCTGACCATGCAGCAGACGCGTGTCGATACGGACGTGGGCGATCTTGATGTGCCCGTCGCCGATCACCGTTCCCGGAGGAATGGCACCCGCAGGAGCAGCGGCGGCCGCAGCCGGCTTCTTCTCCTCGGGCTCCAGAGACTCGGGCTTGACGCGCACGCCGGCCTTAGCCTCAGTCACGAGATGTTTTGCGATCGCATGTGCAGTGTTCTTTGCGTCAAAGCGCTGCGAATATGCCTCGATGAGCATAGGCAGGTTGACACCGGTGACGATAGCCCAGGAATCATGGCCCTCGATGAGACCGCTGATCTGGTTGAAGGGCGTGCCGCCCCACAGATCAACGAGGAAGAGCACCTGCTCCTGGTCCTCGAAGGAAGCAATTGCCTCCTCGACCTTGGCTCGGAAGTCGTCGGGGCCCATGCTCGGCTCGAGCGAGACCACGGCTACAGACGGCTGATCGCCAAAGACCATCGAGCCCGTCTGCTTGATTCCAGCCGCCAAGTCACCATGGCTAGCAAGAACAATACTTACCATCACATAACCTCCTTTTTGTCTACGTAATTCCTACACGACATGAACGAAGTATACCTGTTTGGATTGTAGAATTATAGCTGAATCCGCAAAAGGTTGGATTATTTGTTTAAACGTCTAGGTTTGTTACAAGTTGATTACGTTGCTATTTTTCGACTCATTTCCCACTAAAGCGTCGCTCATCAAGTCATGTATTTTACAGATACAAGCATGCTGTTCATTGATACCGATTTTAAGCATGTGCGAATGCGCTTGTACTGCCGCTATTTTGTTTAAACAGATATGACTTGACTATTTTCGTGGCTTATGTTCTAGCGCAAGTAGTCATTGGGGACGTTCTTGTTTGACTAGTCATGCAAGAACGTCCCCAACGACTAGGGGCTAGACGATGAGGAGGGGGTTGGCGGCGTCGACGGCGTCGGGGGCGTCAGAAGGGCCGCCGGGGGCAGCGTCTGCCGGATCCTCGTCGGGGGTCTCGATCTGCTTGATCATGACCTCTTGGCCCTGGAGCAAATAGGTATCGCCACTGCCGCAATGGGGGCAGGTCTTGCCGTGCTCGACTGTCGCATAGTCGCGGCCGCACGCCTCGCAATGCGTCACGGCCTCGACGGGCTCCACGATAAGCTCCGCGCCCTGCGTGATGGACTTTTTATCTGCCGCCCAGCGCCAAGCGTCGAGCAGCAAGTCGGGAACGACGCCCGAGACCTCGCCCAGCAGCAGCGTGACGCTCGAAACGCGACGCACGCCATTGGCGCGCGCCACGTTCTCAACATCGCGAATAATGTGATAAACGATTCCCAATTCATGCAAGGTAGAAACCTTTCAACAACGGTTGATGCGATGCAAACTCAAAGCAAGGGGACAGCGAAATCTAGTCTGCGCCGTCCCCTTACCCGCCATGGTTACCTATTTACGACCGAACTTGATTTTGATTGCACGCTTTAAAGCATACTTGCCAAGGCTCGGGAGCTTTTGCTCGTATTTGACCATCGTGGAGCACTCGGGGCGATCGCGATCCAGATGGATGGCATCGAACGCGCACTTGGTGGTGCACAGGCCGCAGCCGATGCACTTGTTGGGGTCGACGATTGAGGCACCGCAGCCAAGGCAACGGGCGGTCTCGGCGCGCACCTGCTCTTCGGTAAAGGTCTCGACGTACTCGCTGAAGGGCGCGGCCTTCTCGCGCTCGTGGTCCACGTGGGCAACCTCACGGCTCGCGTTGTCATAGCTCTCGATCACGACATCGTCGCGGTCGAGCGCGGCGTAGCGGCGCTGGTTGCGGCCGATGGTGAGCGTGGAGCCCGGCTGCACAAAGCGATGGATGGACACGGCGGCCTCGTGACCGGCGGCGATGGCATCGATGGCAAAGCTCGGACCGGTATAGACGTCGCCGCCCACAAAGATGTCGGGTTCGGCGGTCTGGTAGGTCTGGGGATCGGCAAGGGCGCCCTGACCACGGCCAAGCTCCACCTTGGAGCCAGCCAGCAGGTCGCCCCACACGATGGACTGGCCGATGGACATGACCACGCGGTCGGCATCGACGCGGCGCAGGTCGTTCTCGTCGTACTCGGGCGCAAAACGGCCCTCGTCATCGTAGACGCGCGTGCAGCGCTTAAAGGTGATGCCGCACACACGGCCGGCCTCGTCCAGATGGACCTCCTTGGGGCCCCAACCGCAACTGATGTGTGCGCCGTCCTCGATGGCCTCGCGACGCTCTTCCTCGCTGGCGGGCATCTGCGCCTCGCTCTCCAGGCAGAACATCTCAACGTGCTCGGAACCCAGACGGCAGGCGTTGCGGGCAACGTCGATGGCCACGTTGCCGCCGCCCACCACGATGGTGCGGCCGGGCAGCGCATCGATCTTGCCGCTGTTGACCTCGCGCAAAAAGTCGACGGCCACGGTCACGTCCTCGGCGTCCTCGCCCGGAATACCGGCAAGGCGGCCGCCCTGGCAGCCTATAGCCACGTAGAAGGCCTTAAAGCCCTGCGCGCGCAACTCGTCGAGCGTCACGTCGCGACCGACCTCCACGCCATAGCGGAACTCGGCACCCATCAGGCGAATGACCTCGACCTCAGCCTCGATAACCTCCTTCTGCAGCTTAAAGCTGGGAATGCCGTAGGTGAGCATGCCGCCCGGGCGCTCGTTCTTCTCGAACACGACGGGCCTGTAGCCCTTCTCGGCCAGGTAGAAAGCGCAGGACAGGCCGGCCGGACCGGCACCGATGATGGCGATCTTCTGGTCGAAGCCGCCAGCGCGCGTCGGGGTCACCACAGGTGGGACATAGCGGGTCGCGGCATCCAGATCGCGCTGGGCGATGAACTTCTTGACCTCGTCGATAGCCACGGCGGCGTCCACACGGCCGCGGGTGCAGGCATCCTCGCAGCGACGGTTGCACACACGGCCGCAGATAGCGGGCAGCGGGTTCTCACGCTTGATGAGCGCCAGCGCCTCGTCATAGCGACCCTGCGCCGCGAGCTTCAAATAGCCCTGAACGGCGACATGCGCGGGGCAGGCCGTCTTGCAGGGAGCGGTGCCGGACTCATGCGTCTCGATGCGGTTGTCGTTGCGGTAGTTGGGCGACCACTTGGTGTGGTCCCACTTGGTGGCATCGGGCAGCTCCTGGCGCGGATACTCGGGCACCTGTCCGCCCGCCTTTTTGCTGCAGAGCTTCTGGCCCAGCTTGGCGGCGCCGGCCGGACACACCTCAACGCAGCGACCGCAGGCCACGCACTTGTCCTTCTCGACCTTGGCGACATAGGCCGAGCGCGACAGGTTGGGTGTGTTGAACAGCTGCGAGGTGCGCAGGGCGTAGCACACGTTGACGTTGCAGTTGCAGATGGCGAAGATCTTGTTCTCGCCGTCAATGTTGGTGATCTGGTGCACAAAGCCGTTGTCCTCGGCCTGGCGCAAGATGTCGTAAACCTCGTCGCGGGTCACGTAATGGCCACGATCGGTCTCAACCACGTAGTCGGCCATATCGCCCACGGCGATGCACCAATCGGCCGGGTCGTCGGCGCAGCCCTCACCCATCACGCGACGGCTCGCGCGACAGCTGCAGGTGCTGGCGGCATACTTACCCTCGTATTTGTCGAGCCAATGCTCGATATGCTCAATAGGCACCGAGGTGCTCGCGGCATCGATGGCCTTCTCGACCGGAATGACATGCATGCCGATGCCGGCACCGCCGGGCGGCACCATCGGCGTGGCCTTGGACAGCGGTCCCTTGGACGCCTGCTCAAAGAACTTAGCATAGACCGGGTGCTCCTCGAGCTGGCCCATGCGCATGTTGAGGAACTCGGCAGAACCCGGCACCAGCATGGGCAGCACCCACTGCTTGGCGCGCTCGGGGTTTTCCCAGTTGTACTCGAGCAGACCCGTGTAGCTCATGTCATCGAGCATTTTTTCGATCTGGGCCTCGGGCATGCCGGTGAGCTTGACCATCTCGGGCAGCGTATAGGGACGGCGCATCTTCATCTTGCAGAGCACTTCGGCCTGCTCGTCGGTTGCGGCCTCGGCAAACGACCAGTACTCGTAGCCCAGCAGCTCGTCGCGGTGCAACAGGCGGTTGGTGCAGTGCTCACACAGTTTGACGATGGCCTCGC
Source organism: uncultured Collinsella sp. (assembly GCA_900543505.1). Classification (GTDB taxonomy): domain Bacteria; phylum Actinomycetota; class Coriobacteriia; order Coriobacteriales; family Coriobacteriaceae; genus Collinsella. The sequence goes on from UQSB01000012.1 coordinate 7,411, forward strand.
GCGGATGCTCCGGTATCGGCGGCACGAACTCCGCGCCGATATCGGGCTCGGTATAGCTAATCCCCGGTCCGTTGAGAATCATGGTTATCCCTTCTCTTGCCGCAGCCCGGCGAGACCGCAGCGCCCCTCTTTTTTGCAGGCCGGGCATGCCCCCATGCCGTTCACCCGCCATTGTTGACATTGTGTCAAAAATAGTATTGACGAACCGTCAACAATATTCAAGACTGTTAGGCGAACGGTCAGGCAAAAGAGGATGAAAGGCGGCAAAACATGGGCAACAACACAGCGGATATCTCTGTGGTCGATGCCGTCCCCGCATCCGATAGCGCGGCAAAGCGCCTGACGGGCGACGAACGCCGTCGCGAGATCCTCGATGCCGTGCGCACCGTAAGCTCCGAGCTGGGCGTGTCCCACCTATCGGTATCGGCCGTGACCAAGCGAGCCGGCTGCACGCGCTCGCTGTTCTACCACTACTTCGCCGACATGGACGCCGCCGTCACCGCCGTCATGGACGAGGCAATCGACGGTTTTATCTCCGAGCTCGAGCAGTGGAATGCCGGCCGCACCGTTGGTGATATCGAGGGCGCGCTCGACACCGTCGCCCCGCTCTTTAAACGCCTGGTCGCCAGCGGCCACGAGCTGCCGAGCACGCTCACCTCGAGCAGCGGCGCGCTCTACGGCGGCTTTTTGCACAACGTGGTCCAGCGCGTGGCGCAGTATATCTGCGATACCACCGTGGTGGATTTTGTCGCCCATCATGAGCTACGCATCGACCATGTCTACGAGACGTTCTACACCCTCATCATGGGTCTTTTGATGTATATCCGCACGCACCCCGATGTGCCCGACGAGACGGTCAAGGAAATCATCGCCTCGACACTCCATATCGAGGGCTATACCGCCAAGTATCCGGAGCGCAAGCCCCAGAACTGACGACATTTGGCCAAACTGCCCGCGACGGAAGAGGGGCCGCGGGCGTGTGAAAGGAGAGCAGCATGCTGTTCGATGTTTGGGGTAGCAATACCCTTATCCACTGGGTCGGCTGGGCCATGGTCTTTATTGGCCTGATCGTGCTCAACGAGGTCGGCCGCCGCACCAAGCTGGGCGCGGCAATCATCTTTGGCGTGGCTCCGCTGGCCATGACCATCTACTGCGTCGCTATCGCCATCGGCGTTTCGCAGGGCGCCGAGTGGGCGCTCACCAACCCCACCCATGTGTACCAGAACAGCTGGTTCCACTACGCCAAGGTCTACGCGGCGTTGGCCGGTTGCTGGGGCTTCATCGCCATTAAGTATCAGTGGGGCAAGATCGGCAAGGCACACTGGTTCCGCGCGTGGCCGTTTGTGATCGTCGCCATCAACATCATGATCGCCGTCGTGTCCGACTTTGAGAGCGCCTATCACTTCTTTGTCCTGGGCCAGTCCACTTGGGTCACCTCCGAAGGTGCTACGCAACTTGCCGGCTGGAACAACGTGTTCAACGGCATCGCCGGTATCATCAACATCTTCTGCATGACCGGTTGGTGGAGCGTCTACGCCTCCGAGGACAAGACCGACATGCTGTGGCCCGACATGACCTGGGTCTACATCATCGCCTACGATATCTGGAACTTCTGCTACACCCACAACTGCCTGCCCACCCACTCCTGGTTCTGCGGCTTTGCGCTGCTGCTGGCGCCCACCGTCGCCGCCTTTATCTGGAACAAGGGCGGCTGGATTCAGAACCGCGCCTTTACGCTGGCCATTTGGTGCATGTTTGCCCAGGTGTTCCCGTTCTTCCAGGAGGAGTCCATCTTTGTGACCCACTCCACGCTCGACCCCGTCGCCGCCACCGCGGTCTCGATCGCCGCGCTGATCGCCAACATCGCCGCGATCATCTACATCGCCTACCGCGCCAAGAAGCTCGGCCGCAATCCCTACAAGCAGGATGTCTTTGAGGGCACCAGCGATTGGGAGAAGGCCACCGCCCGCCGTGCCAAGGTTGATTACGCGCACGCCGAGTAACATGCCCGGCGCAAACGCCGCTTGAATGTGAAGCAGCATAGCCGGCTCCGCGCAACTCAACGCATTGCAGAACCCCCGGAATGTGATTCGTCCGCGTTCCGGGGGCCTTTTGCTGCCGCGAGGATGCGGCCGAACGATGCGCTCAGGTTAAATCGGATCTTATATTTCGTATGCGCTTTATATGGCTCCATTTTCGGGTACAGTGTTGAGCCGATATTGCATTGGGGGATATATGAGCGATGAGACGTATGGCCGCGAGGATGCGGCCCAGGATGCGGAAGCATGTGCCGAAGCCCTGGAGAGCCTTGACCGGATCGCGCTAGACGAGCTCTCGTTTAGCGATTCGGTCGTCGACGCGCAAGACGAGGTGCACGAAGACACTGAGGACGAAGGCGGCGACGCCAAAGACGCTCCTGACGAAGCCGAAGAGGACGATAGCGAGGCCGACGACCAGCCCGAATCCGACACGGGCGAGGAAACCGTCTTGCTCGACAGCTTACCGGCCGAGGATTCGCTGACTCGCGAGCTTCCTGGCCTGGGTTCCGCACCAGCCGTGGATGAGACCATCGCCATGGGCGATATTCCCCTGCCGTCCGTTCCCTCGGCACACGAAGCCGAGGTCCGCCATCGCAAGATGTCGCCCAAGCGCCGCAATCTGATGGTCGCCGGTGTCGTGGCCGTCGCGCTCGTCGCCGGCGGTGCAGGCTATGCTGCCTGGAACGGATATCAGCAAGAGCAGGCTGCAGCTGTCGCCGCCAATGCCCACACGATGATGTCGGTGCAGATTGGCGTGCATGCCGCGGGCCTCGACTGTTCCACCGGCTCCAAGATTCCCGTACAGGTAAGCGGTCAGGACGCTGATGGCTCCTCCGTGAGCGAAACGCTCTATGTTGACGAGCACGGCCGCGGCATCAAACTGCTACCCGGTGACTACACGCTCTCCATTGCCGCCTCCCCCATCGCGTCCGACGGCACCGTCTATACCGTGCCGACCACCAAGGCGCAGGTCATGATCAAGAGCGACGGACAGGACCTAAGCAGCCAGGCCGCCTTTGAGCTTAAGGTGCCTTCGGCCGACACGGTAACCGACGACCAGATCGATGCCGCCGCCAAATATGCCGAGGAGGGAGGCGCGAGCTCCGCCGCTACCGCCAAGGTGCTCCAGCAGGCGGCAACCGCGCGGCGCGACGCCGCCGTCAATGCCGTGAGCGCGCAAAAGGCACAGGCGGCCCGTGATGCCGACGCCCGTCACAAGGCAACCGACCTCTACCAGCTCGATATCCCCGTCGAATGGTACGGCAAGGTCGAGACTTGGCAAAATGGCAGCACGCTATGCATCTATCTTGCCGGCGACAGCGATACGCCGATTGTGACGCTCGTCGCGGTGCGCGAGGGCGAGAGCTTTACGCCCGATGAGGGCGATACGGTTTTGGGTGCGGCCAATCTAGGCAACGGTTATACCGTCTACGCCAGCGGCCCCGTCTATCCGTACGTGGTGCCCCAGACCATCAACGGACGGGCGCAGAATCCCGTGTCGACCTACCCCATGGACACGGCCATTGAGCTTGTCGAGCTTACGACCGGCAACCGCTACACCTATAGCCAGATCAAGAACGTACTGGTCGGCAAAGACGGCAAAGCCGACGCCGCGACCAAACTCGAGACCGACTACCTCGCCCAGATTCTGATGCCGAGCATCAAAGCCCAGGACTAGCGGACCATGACACCTGAGTCCTGGCCTCGCAAATCCATAGACGATTAGGAAAGGAGCCACTTCCATGCGGGCACAGCATGTACCACGCCGTGTTTGCATGGAATATCGGCCTGCTCATCCATGGTAACGATTGCCGACTCGCCAAGATCAAACTGGGCCATCGCGGCATCGAGCGCGGCAATTTCGCGCTCGCGCGTTTTCTCGCTTGTCATATCCACACTTACCTGAATCAGGCCGTAAGCCTGCATGAGCAGTGCATCCCCAGCCACAAAGTCCACCTCATGGCTCTTGCTCTTCTCTTTGATCAGCAGGCGGCAGACCGATCCGATCCTCACCGCGGGAGTCCTTCTTCTTAGCGCGTTGAACACTGCGGTCTCGAGCCTCTGGCCCTGGTCCAATGCCGATGCGGGAGAGAATGCTCCAAACATCGCGGGATCGACGGCGTAGACCTTAGACGCAGACCGCGTATTATTTGCAAGCGAACGCGTGAATTCCGGCACCGAAAACAGCAGGTAGGCGTCCTCATAATACTCAAGTAAGTCGCTGAGCGTATTTCGACTGACGGGTATCTGTCTGCTCTTGAACTCGTTGTACACTTTGTTCACTGACAGCTCTCGTCCCGAAGATGCCATGCACCGCGCCAGAAACAGCGAGGCCAAACGGGGGTTCTTGACGTCGTAACGTTCAACGACGTCCATGGCGACCGTTCGCGACGCATATTCCTGTAGCAGCTGAATCGCGTCTGCGGGCGTCTGCTCAAGTGTCGCGATGAATCCCCCTCGCTCGAGATATCCGACCAGATGGTGTCTGAGCAACGCTGCATCGCTCGAGGAGAAGGGCGCGTTCGACTCAGGAACGCCCCCCGTCTTATATCGGACGTATTCCGAAAAACTCAACGGAAAAAGCTCTCGCACAAGAGAACGGCCCCTGAACTCGCTCTTAAGTTCTGAGGACAGCATCTTAGAAGAAGATCCCGTCACGTAAACGGTCGCCTTCTCCGTATCGACCACGCGTCGCAGAAACGCACCCCATTCGGGTATTTCCTGGATCTCGTCAAAGAAAAGGTAGGCGCCCTCGCCTCGAGCAGCAGGATATAGTGCATAGAATGTATCGAGCACGTCCGCTAGTAGCGATGGCTCATACGGACGCAAGCGCTCATCCTCAAAATTGAAATATAGCATCCGGTCAAGCTCGACGCCTTGGCCCTGAAGCCGCCGCATCTCCTGATACAGGCGATACGTCTTTCCACAACGACGGGCGCCCACAATCACATATACGATGTTGTCGCGCTTTGGCTCCTGCGGGTTGCCCAGATCAAGGTCGCGCTCAAAGACTTGCGGAATCCCCTGTTGCTCAAAGTCCTTTATTTTTTGAGCCACCAAGTCGTTGAATGCCATAATTCTCCAATCTTGCTCTCCTGCTAATCAAGATTATAACGATTCTTGATTAGCAGGAGAGCAAGATTATGCGTATCTTGATTAATGGATAAGCAAGTTTTCTATTAGTGGCCCCTCCCGGAGGATATCGAGCAGCCGAGGGGGGCAGGCATGAACGCCTCTAGCCGAAAACAAAGTAGCTAAAAAGCCCCGTCCCAAATGAGCTACTTAACGCCAGGGGTCAGCTTCGAAGAGAGGCTCGCGCTCCGGGCGGCGATCGCTGTAGGGATCGTAGCCGTCGTCGTCCTCGTTCTCGGCGCGGATGCAGGGATCGCGCGGCTTGGGTGCCGGCTTATGCGCAGGCTTGGGTGCGGCGGGTGCAGCATCGGTCGCCGGCGCGCTTGTCTTGATCTCGTCTTTCATCTGCATAGCTCCTTGCATCGCATCCGTTCAGCATTATCGATTGTCGCACGAAAAAGGGCGGCGGACCCAATTGGATCCGCCGCCCTTGGCGTTCGGCTCAAAAGGCAGATTGTAAGGCATGCGCCAAAAACCTACTGCGCGTTGGGGACCTCGTAGGTGGCCGCCGGCGTGTTGTCGCACACGACGGTAAAGCCGCCGTCCTTGTCGGCATCGACCGTCACCTGATCGCCCTCGCGCACCGTACCGTCGATGATGGCGGCGGCGATGGCGTCCACGACCTCGCGCTGGACCAGGCGCTTGAGCGGACGGGCACCGAACACGGGGTCCAGGCCACCCACGGCGAGCATCTGCTTGGCCGCCGGGGTGATGGCAAGCGTCATGCGCTCCTTGGCCAGACGTGCACGGACATCGGCAAGCTGGATATCGACGATCTTTTCGATTTGCGCCATGCCGAGCGGATGGAACACCACGATATCGTCGATGCGGTTGAGGAACTCGGGGCGGAAGGTCTGAGCCATGGCCGCATCGACCTGATGGCGCATCTCTTCCTCGTCCTTACCGGACAGATCGGCGATGGCCTTGGAGCCCACGTTGGACGTCATGATGATAATCGTGTTCTTGAAGGACACCTGGCGACCCTGGCCATCGGTCAGACGGCCGTCATCAAGCACCTGCAACAGCACGTTGAAGACATCCGGATGAGCCTTCTCCATCTCGTCGAGCAAGATTACGGAGTACGGACGACGGCGCACGGCCTCGGTTAGCTGGCCGCCCTCGTCGTAGCCCACGTATCCCGGAGGCGCACCGATCAGACGCTGGACGCTGAACTTCTCCATATACTCGGACATGTCGATACGCACGAGCGCGCGCTCGTCATCGAACAGGCACTCGGCCAGCGCCTTGGCGAGCTCGGTCTTGCCTACGCCGGTGGGGCCCAGGAAGAAGAAGCTGCCGATGGGCTTGTCCGGATCGGAGAGGCCCGCACGGATACGGCGCACGGCCGCGGCCACAGCGGACACGGCCTCGTCCTGACCGATGACGCGCTTATGCAGCTCGCCCTCCAGGCCCTTGAGCTTGTCGAGCTCGCCCTGCATCATCTTGGACACGGGCACGCCGGTCCAGGCACTCACGACCTCGGCAATCTCGTCGGAGGTCACCTGCTCGTTGAGGCCCTCGCCGTCCTGCTCTTTTTGTGCCTCGAGCGCAGCCTCGGAATCCTGAATCTGCTGCTGCAGACCCGGAATCACGGAGTAGCGCAGCTCGGACGCACGGCCCAGATCGCCATTGCGCGTTGCGCGCTCCTCTTCGCTCTTGGCCTCGTCGAGCTGCCCCTTGAGCTCCTGCACGTGGTCGATAGCGTTCTTCTGGTTGAGCCAGCCGGCCTTTTGCACGTTGAGCTTTTCTTGGACCTCAGCGATCTCTTGGCGCAGAGCCTCCAGACGCTCCTTGGAGGCGTCGTCGGTCTCCTTCATGAGCGCCTGCTCCTCGATCTGCAGCTGGGTGAGCTGACGCGTGGTGGCGTCGATCTCGACCGGCATGCTGTCGAGCTCCATGCGCAGGCGGCTTGCCGCCTCATCGACCAGGTCGATGGCCTTATCGGGCAGGAAGCGGTCAGCGATGTAGCGATCGGAGAGGTCGGCGGCGGCCACGAGCGCGCTATCGGTGATATGCACGCCGTGGAAGATCTCGTACTTCTCCTTGAGGCCACGCAGAATCGAGATGGTGTCCTCGACGGTGGGCTCGGAGACCATCACGGTCTGGAAACGTCGGGCGAGTGCCGCGTCCTTCTCGATGTACTTACGGTACTCGTCGAGCGTGGTCGCGCCGATCGCATGCAGGTCGCCACGGGCGAGCGCAGGCTTGAGGATGTTGCCGGCATCCATGGAGCCCTCGGTGGCACCCGCGCCCACGATGGTGTGGAGCTCATCGATGAACAGGATGACCTTACCCTCGGATTTTTGTACCTCCTTGAGCACGGCCTTTAAGCGATCCTCGAACTCGCCGCGGTACTTGGCGCCGGCGACCAACGCGCTCATGTCGAGCTCGATAAGGTCGCGGTCGCGCAGGGTGCTCGGCACGTCGCCGGCCACGATACGCTGGGCGATGCCCTCGACGATGGCCGTCTTGCCGACGCCCGGCTCGCCGATGAGCACGGGGTTGTTCTTGGTGCGGCGGGACAGGACCTGGATGGTACGACGAATCTCGTCGGTACGGCCGATGACCGGGTCGAGCTTGCCGGCGCGGGCAAGGTCGCAGATATTGCGGCCGTACTGCTCCAGCGCCTCAAACTGGGTCTTGTCCTCGGCAGACGTCACGCGGTCGTCGCCGCGCAGCTCCTCGTAGACCTGCTCGATGCGCTCCTTGGTGACGCCGGCGTCGCGCAGTACGCGGCCCGCCTCGCCCTTGTCCTCGGCAAGCGCCATCAGCAAATGCTCGGTCACCACAAAGCTGTCGCCCATCTTGGTGGCCTTCTTCTCGGCCTTCTCGATGACGCGGACGAGCTCATTGGACAGGCCCATCTGCTGGCCCTCGCCCGAAACCTTGGGCGCGCGGTCGATGGCATCTTGTGTGGAGCGTGCAAGCTGGGCCGGATCGGCGCCGATGCGCTCGATGATCACGGAGATATTGCGCTCGCCGGCACCAAGCAGGGCGGACAGCAGGTGAATCGGCTCCACCGCGCCGGCCTGCGCGTCGGCAGCCGTGCTCATGGCGGTCTGCAGCGCCTCGCGCGACGTCATTGCTAGCTTATCGATTCTCATGGAATCACCTCTCTTGGGGCGGCCGCCCTACGGGGCGGCTTCACGTTGTTCGAGAAGTATTGTTGCCAGCTTTGCGCGATCTTATACACAAATCTAAGTCTCTATATATAAGGTTTTCTGAGTGATTGATGGATAGGGTACTGAGATGTCAGCCCGCCGCTGCCCAGGCGCACTACCATCTCGATCTGTAACATCTAGCAGCAATTTTTGATCCTAGATGTTACAGATCGAGATGAAATGACCAGCGGCAACCGTTTGTCTCAATCTGTAACATCCACTCGGCAAATTAGGGTCTAACTGTTACAGATCGAGACAAACAGAAGACACCTGAATCGAAAATCTAAATCTGTAACACCAGGCCCACTTTTAGCGACCAAGATGTTACAAGTCGAGACAAACCGAGAACCACCACAAAGGTGCCTGTCCCCTTTGTGGTGGTCCAGAGAAGAATCAGCCCCGATTAAAAGAGGCGACATCAAGCCCAGTCTACGCTTGGCGACCCAAGACCCAGCGAGAACGCAGCGATGGAATCGAGAACCGACAATAGCCCGTTCGCACAGATAGAGGCGGAGATTCAAGGTCAGAGTCCGGCTTAAACGGCTTAGCTATCGCACGTCACAATGTTCTCGTCGTCCTCCCTATCGTATTTATAGTGCTTATAGTGAAAATAGTGAGTTTAGTGAGAAGAGTATCGCTCAAAACTCGTGGGCTCAATTACTGACCTCACGCCCAGAATGAGTGGGGCAAATATTCCTATTAGAGGTCAAATCGAAGCCCAATAGGGCCTTTTCGCCCCCGTCATTTCGATCGATCGCTTTCTTTTGAATATTGTCGTAAGCTGGTATCATTTATCTTAATGATTGCATATTGTAAGCGAGGTGCCCCACCGTGAAACGCTCCACCTATATCGGCCTACTCGTCTTAGCGTTTGCGATTACCGCAGTCGGCGTGGGCATTATCTATCTCGCATTTCTCCCCGCCTCTGCAACGCAGGCGGTGATTGAGACCGTAAGCTATCCCATCGAAATCCTCACCGATATCGTCAAACCCGATTCGATCACCGTCGATTTTGACGGTACGCCCGCAGCGCTTGGGGTCAGCAACTATCCCCGTATCGAACTTGGGGCCAAGCGCTATACCAAAGATGAGCAGCTTATCGGTAAGGCAGCCAAGTTGCTCAAAGGCAAGACGTTTAAGCGGTGGTACGGCGCCGTAATATATCGAGCCAAGAATAGCCAAATGAATGGCGGGTATTATTCGACCCTTGAACTCGATGCGGCAAACGGGAGCAAACTGTGCAACGTCTCATACGACCCCGGCTATGTGGACAATGAAGGACCGGGGGTCTACATCTCGGATGGCGACGTAATCTACGTCATGGAGGGCGACCAGACGGCAGTCGTCGATTTTATGGATCGGTGTACCGAAGATGCCTACGAACAAACCTGCGAGCCCGATCCGCAGACAGCGCGCGACAGTGGCTCGGCACGCACTTGGCTATTTGACGATGAAATAACCTGGACCCCATCGAAATAAGGACCCGCCGGGCAGGCACCTTTGTGGTGGTTTCGGCTCCGGCGCGCTCCGCTGTCTCAATCTGTAACATCTAGCAGCCGTTTTCGATCCTAGATGTTACAGATTGAGATGAAGTGATCGGCGGCGATCGTTTGTCTCAATCTGTAACACCAAGCCCACTTTTAGCGGCCAAGATGTTACAGATTAAGACGAATCGAGCCGCCACAAAGGTGCCTGTCCCCTTTGTGGTGGTTTTCAACAAAAAGAAGCCGCCCCGATAACAGAGGCGGCATCAAGCAAGTCTATTTATTAGCGTCCCTCAAGACCCAACGAGAACGCAGAAACGTAGCCCGGGGCCACCCTTTGCCGAACGCGACCCTCGCGAAGCGCGTGAGCGGGCGGGAAAGGGTGGCCCCGGGCGGACAATTAAGTGCGTTACTCGGCAGCGGCCTTGAACTTGTTGTAGTTGATCAGGCAGCCGGCCTTGACGATGGCACGCTCCTCGGCCGTCATATCGGCAATGTAGAGCTCAATCTGCTCAACCGCACCATCAGCACGCACCACGTAGGCGGCGATGTTCTTCAAGTCGCCATCGAGCGCGGCACGGATACCCGGCACAAAGACGTAGTCGCCCACCTCAAAGTTGGGCTCGGCCTCCATCTGGAAGGGCACCATGCCCCAGTTCATCACGTTGGAGCGATAACGCTTGGTGGCATACTCGTGGACGATGTTGGCCAGGCCGCCAATTACGCGCTGGCAGCTCGCGGCCTGCTCGCGGGCGGAACCGTCACCGGGCTTCTTGGCATAGAGCATGGAGCCGTACTCGGTCGCCTTGGCGTCTGCCGCGACACCCGCGCCGGCCAGCGCCTCAAACACGCCGGCAAGCTCGGCATCGAGCGCCGCCAAGTCGCCCGCGGCCTCGCCGGCCACGCGGCGCTTCTCCACGGCGTCGACCTCCTTGGAACGACCCACGTAGGCAGGGTCGCGGCGGCTGAGCGTAAACTCGGCCAGGCCCAGCGGGTTGGAGCGGAAGGAGCTCGTCTCGCCCGAGGGAATGAGCTCGTCGGTCGTAGTGACCGGGTCCATGATCTTGGAGCAAACCTTGAGCAGGATATCGTCGCCGAGCGGCTCCATCGCGGGCCACGGCTTGATGTTGGGGCCTTCGACCAACTCGTCGGCAGGCTCCGCCTTGCCAAAGCCCCAGTACACGCGCTTCTTGTACGGCGCGTCGTCAAAGGTGTACTCGCAGGCCTCGTCCCAAGTCTCCTCGGGCAGGTCGGTCGCCGGCGTCAGGACGCCACCGTTGGCAGCCGTTGCCGCAATGGAGCGAGCATCCATCAGGGCCACGGCGCTCAGCTGGCCATTACCCGGCTTGGAACCCTCGCGGTTGGGGAAGTTGCGCGTAGTGTGGCGGATCGAAAGGCCGTTGTTGGCAGGCGTGTCGCCAGCGCCAAAGCACGGACCGCAGAACGCCGTGCGCACAATCGCGCCAGCCTCCATGAGGTCGTAGATATAGCCACGGCGCGTAAGTTCGAGCGCCACGGGCTGGCTTGTGGGATAGACCGACAGCGAAAACTCGCCGCAGCCGGTGTTGGCGCCCTTGAGCACGCGGGCAGCCTGGACCACGGAGTCGTAGTTGCCGCCCGAGCAGCCGGCGATAACGCCCTGCTGTACGTGCAGCTTGCCGTCGACGATCTTGTCGAGCAGGCTAAAGTGCGTCTTGCCCTCGCCGATCTTGGCAGCCTCGAGCTCCACCTCATGCAGGATGTCCTCGAGGTTCTCGTTGAGCTCGTCGATCTCAAAGCCATTGGAAGGATGGAACGGCAGCGCGATCATGGGCTTGATGCTCGACAGATCGACCTCGACGCAGCCGTCGTAGTAGGCGACATCGGCGGGCTTGAGCTCGCGGTAGTCGTCGCCGCGGCCGTGCATGGCCAAAAACGCATGCGTGTCCTCGTCGGTGGCCCAAATGCTCGACAGGCAGGTGGTCTCGGTGGTCATGACGTCAACGCCGTTGCGGTAATCGGTCGTCATGCTCGCGATTCCGGGGCCCACAAACTCCATGACCTTGTTCTTGACGTAGCCCTTGGCAAAGACGGCGCGAATGATGGCGAGCGCCACATCGTGCGGGCCGACGCCGGGGCGCGGGGCGCCCGTGAGGTAGATGGCCACGACGCCGGGATAGGCGACATCGTAGGTGTCGCGCAGCAGCTGCTTTGCCAACTCGCCGCCGCCCTCGCCCACGGCCATGGTACCCAGGGCACCATAGCGGGTGTGCGAGTCGGAACCCAGGATCATCTTGCCGCAGCCGGCGAAGTTCTCACGCATAAAGGAGTGGATGACGGCGATGTGCGGCGGAACGAAGATGCCGCCGTACTTCTTGGCCGCGGAAAGGCCAAAGACGTGATCGTCCTCGTTGATGGTGCCGCCCACGGCGCACAGCGAGTTATGGCAGTTGGTGAGCACGTAGGGCAGCGGAAACTGCTCCATGCCCGAGGCGCGCGCCGTCTGGATGATGCCGACAAAGGTGATGTCGTGGCTCGCCATAGCGTCGAAGCGAATCTTGAGCGCCTCGGGATCTCCGGACGTATTGTGTGCCTGGAGGATCGAATACGCGATGGTGCCGCGCTTAGCATCCTCGGGCGTCTGCGTAATACCGCGCTCGGCAGCCTCGGCCGCAGGCACAACCTCGCTGCCGCCGCGCAGGTAAATGCCGTCCTCGTACAGCTTGACCATACTGTCTCCCACTCTGCCCAAAAGATTTGGGCGCATAGCATACATTCGTTCAATATCGTGCCATAGAACGGTTGCGAGTGGGTTACAAATCTGCACGTTCACTTTATCTAGGTAAAGTAAAGGACGTGCCGGTCGAGGGCCGGAAGATTTTGTGCAAGAGCGTCCCTTTCGACTAGTCATTTAAGAACGTCCCCAATGACTGCCGTGCCGCACTCCGGCAACGCCGATGTTTTGGCGCGGACAGCGAAAGCCCGCCAGAGCGAGCAAGGTGACGTGAAAGAGGAGGGAAGCGTACTTCGGTACGCGACCGACGATTGAACGTCAGATTGCCGCTCTGGCGGGCTTGCAGCGTCGAGCCGTTACGCGGTTTGGTAAAACCGCGTAACTATAAGTCCCCGCCGGCGCCCAGTAGCTTGCGCATGACCTGTTCGGGGTTAACCGAGCCGTCGCGCGGAGCCAGGGCGGTGATCTTCTTCTGCATCTTGTACTCGTGTAGCTCGTCCTCGAGCTGGCGAACGCGGGCGCGAAGCTTCTCGTTCTCGCGCTCGCGCTCCTCGGCACGCTCCTTCATATCGAGGATGCGCACCACGCCGGCAAGGTTGATGCCCTCGTCGGTCAGCTGGTTGATGAGCTCCAGGCGCTCGATATCGGCACGCGAATACAGGCGCGTGTTGCCGCCCGAGCGCTGGGGGTTCACCAGGCCCTTGGACTCGTAGACGCGTAGAGTCTGCGGGTGCATGCCGGTCAGCTCGGCCGCCACGCTGATCATGTACAGCGGTTTGTTCCTATTGTCCTCGGCCATGCTACCTGACCCCTTTCCGTCTCGTTATCGTCCATCATAAGCCCGCGGGCAGGCGCGGGCGCCACAACCAAACTAGTACGTCGCCTTGTAACGGTTGACCTTCTCGCGATAGTCGCGCGTGTCGGCCTCGCGCAGCTTGGTCATGGCATCGCGCTCGTCGTCAGACAGGTTCGTGGGGACCTGCACCTTGATCTCGACGAGCAGCGCGCCCGTGCGGCCACGGTGCTTAACGTCGGGCGCCCCCATTTCCTTAAAGCGGAACTTCTTGCCCGTCTGGGTGCCCGCCGGCACCTTCAAACGAACCGTCGCACCGCCGGGCGTCGGCACGTCCACCGTGCAGCCGAGCGCCGCCTCGTAGACCGAGACCGGCACCTCCATGGTCACGTCGGCGCCTTTACGCTTAAACAGCGGATGCTCCTCCACGTGCGTGGTCACGACCAAGTCGCCGCGCTCGCCACCGGCAACGCCGTACTCGCCGCGACGCTTGTACCGCAGCTTGCCGCCGTCGACCGCGCCCGCAGGCACCGAGACCGTAATGGTCTGCTGCTCGCCTGTCGAGGGAATGCGATAGGTGACCTTGTGCGTCACGCCGCGGAACGCGTCCTCGGCCGAAACATCGACGGTCAGCGACAGGTCGCCGCCCTTGCGAGCACGGCTGCGGCCCGCGCCGGCATTACCCGCAGCCCCGGCAAAGCCCGAGCCCCAATCGCTGCCCCAGGCGCCGTTGCCGCTAAAGATGCTGTCGAAGATATCGCCCCAGCCGCTGGCACCCGCGCCGGCACCGTAGCCGCCGCCATACGCGCCGCCCGCGCCCGGCATGCCGCCGAACATGAGCATCTGGTCGTACTCTTTGCGCTTCTTCTCGTCCGAAAGCGTCTCGTAGGCCTCGCTGATCTCCTTGAACTTGGCCTCGTCGCCGCCGGCATCGGGGTGATATTTTTGCGCGAGCTTGCGAAACGCGCTCTTGATCTCTTTGTCGGAGGCGCTCTTGGATACGCCCAGGATGTCATAGAAGGTTTTGCCTGCAGCCATCGTAGCTCCTCTCCTGTTTCATCCGCCGTCCAGCGGACGGCGGCTCATGCTTTCATATGGCACTAGGCCAGAAAGGGCCCCGGGTGTTGCCCCGGGGCCCTTCTCAATTACTCCTCGGTGCTCTCGGCCGTATCGGCCGTAGCATCCTCGGGCGCCGCTTCGGGCTCCGGTGCGGGGCGCTTCTCGCCACCGTAGGTCACCGTCACCATCGCGGAACGCAGGATGCGATCCGCCATGCGGTAGCCCTTCTGGTACACGTCGTTGACGGTCTCGTCGTACTGCGATGCGTCCTCGACGCGACCCACAGCCTGATGCTCGAGCGGATCGAACGCCTCGCCCTTGGGATCGATGGGCTCAACGCCCTCGTGCGCAAACACATCGAGCAGCTTGGCATGTACCGCGTCAACGCCATCGACGAACTGCTTAAAGTCGTCGGAAAGCTCTTGGCTGCGGGCATGGTCGATCGCGCGCTCGATATCGTCGATCACCGGCAACAGCGCGGTGACAAGCTTCTCGGTCGCGCGCTCGCGCTCGGCGATGCGCTCGTTGGCGGTGCGGCGACGGAAGTTCTCCCAGTCGGCCTGCAGACGGGCGGTGCGCTCGGTGGCGTCCTTTGCCTTGTCCTCGGCGGCCTTCTGGGCCTCTGCCGCAGCATCGAGCTCGTTGCGCACATCGGCAAGCTCCTTTTGGGCCTGCTCGAACTTGAGCTTAAAGTCGTTGTCGGCGGCTTCTTCACCGGCGCGGATAGCGGCTTCCACCATCTCGTCCTCGGTCATCGTCGCCTCCTTGTTGGAATCCTCTACTTGGTTCTCGGCAGCCTCGGCGGCCGGGGCCTCGTTGGCCTCGGTATCGTCGACGGCCTCTACGGGAATCTTCACGTCCTTCTCCTCAGAGTCAACGGGGGCGGTGCCAGCGGCGGCCGCCTCCGTGCGAGCTTTACGGGCGGACATGATTACTTGTCCTCGTCGTCCACAACCTCGTAGTCGGCGTCGACCACGTCATCGTCGGCAGGCTGGGCACCGGCGGCACCGTCGGTCTGCTGCTGAGCATCGGCGTAGACAACCTGGGCCAGCTCGTAGGCCACGGACTGCAGGGACTCGCCGGCGGCCTTGATGGCCTCGACGTCAGAGCCCTCGAGCGCCTTCTTGGCGTCGGCAATAGCGGTCTCGGCCTTGGACTTCACATCAGCGGAAACCTTGTCGCCCAGCTCGTTGAGGGTCTGCTCGGTGGAGTAGCACAGGCTGTCGGTCTGGTTGCGGACCTCGACCTCTTCCTTCTGCTTCTTGTCCTCCTCGGCATGAGCCTCGGCGTCCTTGACCATACGATCGACTTCGTCGTCGGACAGAGCGGTGGAACCGGAAATGGTGATCTGCTGCTCCTTGCCGGTGCCCTTGTCCTTAGCGGAGACCTTGACGATGCCGTTGGCGTCGATGTCGAAGGTGACCTCGATCTGCGGCACGCCGCGGCGGGCAGCCGGGATGCCGGTCAGCTGGAACTTACCGAGCGACTTGTTATCGCGGGCAAGCTCGCGCTCGCCCTGGAGCACGTTGATCTCGACGCTGGTCTGGTTGTCGGCAGCGGTGGAGTAGACCTCGGTCTTGGAGGTCGGGATCGTGGTGTTGCGGTCGATCATCTTGGTCATGATGCCGCCCATGGTCTCGACGCCCAGCGACAGCGGGGTAACGTCGAGCAGCAGGATGCCCTCGACGTCGCCGGTGAGCACGCCGCCCTGGACGGCAGCGCCGTCGGCAACGACCTCGTCGGGGTTCACGGACATGTTGGGCTGCTTGCCGGTCATGGTCTTGACCAGATCCTGGACGGCGGGCATACGGGTGGAGCCGCCGACGAGGATGACCTCGGTCAGATCGGAGAGCTTGAGCTTAGCGTCGCGCAGGGCGTTGGTGACAGGCTGCTTGCAGCGCTCGAGCAGGTCGCGGGTGATCTTCTCGAACTCGGCGCGGGTCAGCGTGTAGTTGAGGTGCAGCGGGCCAGACTGGTTCATGGTGATGAACGGCAGGTTGATGGTGGACTGCTGGGCTGCGGAGAGCTCCTTCTTGGCGTTCTCGGCGGCCTCCTTCAGACGCTGCAGGGCCATGGGGTCCTGACGCAGGTCGACACCGTTCTCCTGCTGGAACTTATCGGCCATCCAATCGATGACGCGCTGATCCCAGTCGTCGCCGCCCAGGTGGTTGTCGCCCGAGGTGGACAGAACCTCAAACACGCCGTCGGCGAGGTCGAGGATGGAGACGTCGAAGGTACCGCCGCCCAGGTCGAAGACCAGGATGCGCTGGTCGGTGCCCTGCTTGTCCAGGCCATAGGCCAGAGCAGCAGCAGTCGGCTCGTTGACGATACGCTTGACGTTGAGGCCGGCGATCTTACCGGCGTCCTTGGTGGCCTGACGCTGGGCGTCGTTGAAGTAGGCCGGGACGGTGATGACGGCGTCGGTGACGGTCTCGCCCAGATACTTCTCGGCGTCAGCCTTCATCTTGGCGAGCGTCATGGCGCTCACCTGCTCGGCGGTGTAATCCTTGCCCTCGATATCGACGACGGCACGGCCACCCTGGCCCTCCTTGACCTCATACGGCACGGTCTTGATCTCGGAGGTGCACTCGGAGTACTTGCGGCCCATGAAGCGCTTGATGGAGAACACGGTGTTCTTGGGGTTGGTGACCGCCTGGTTCTTCGCGGCCTTGCCGACGACGCGCTCGCCGTCCTTGCGGAAGCCCTCCACAGACGGGGTGGTGCGGTCGCCCTCGGCGTTCACGATAATGGTCGGAGAACCGCCCTCGAGGACGGCCATTGCGGAGTTAGTAGTACCAAGGTCGATACCAAGAATCTTGCCCATTAGAAATTCCCTCTCTCTTTTGCGTTCGCGCCGCCTCGACGGTCTGTCGTGTGGCGCTTCGGCTTGTCTTTCAGGATGTAGTGTATCCCCTTATGGGCCGGAATATACAAAATCTAAGTCAATTCATATAAGATTTCTTATCTCTGAGAGTTTAGGTTCTCAAATGCGCAGGTAGATGCACTGTTTGAGTTCTCGGCAGATCTATTGAGATCTATGTAGAGATGGCTGAGGTTTGGGCTTGGGAGCGCACATGGCGGCCCCGGGCTTCCCTGGGGAAAGTTCGACCCGTTTTTCGGCCAAATAATGGGATGCGGTTTCCGCAAGCACGCTCAATCGCCCTATATTACAAGTCACCTATAGCTAACATTTGCGCAGCTCAACGGCCCCACCTGCGCGTTTTTTAGTAAACCTTGGCATACTCGGCGAACGGTATGAAGATGCCGGTCAGAGGGTATTGCAAACGGTCGCTCCCGTGGTATGTTTTTGCCCGAATCAAACCGGCGCGCATCGCCTGTAGCGTCGGTCAACAGAGAGGAAACTACCATGGCTCATCCCGTAATTGATGCCGACGAGTGCATCGCTTGTGGCGTTTGCGTCGACTCCTGCCCCGCTGGCGTTCTGGAGCTCCAGGACGTCGCTACCGTCGCTGACGAGGACTCCTGCGTCGCCTGTGGCGCTTGCCAGGACGCTTGCCCCGCCGGCGCGATCACCGAGATCGTCGAGGAGTAACAACTCCCCCACTTGCACACTCAAGAGTACACCGTGCACAAAAAAGGAGGCCTCCGCATCGCCGCGGAGGCCTCCTTTTGTTTGTACAGGCAGCTAATTGGGGACGGGGCTACCTTGGCAGTTGCGGTGGAATAGTTCCTGGCTCATTGCTTAGGTGCCGATTGTAGGAACTATTTCACCGCAACTTATAAAGACAGTATCGGGTTAGGACAAATCATCCTCGTAGGGCATTAAATCGGCAAGGTAGCCCTTCTCCTTGAGTATGGCCTCGATCTCGTCGAGGGTCTGCTCGTCCTCCGCCGCGATGCGATGGAAGTGGTAGCCGCTCGTCACCGTTAGTAGTGGAAAGCTCTTGCCGCTCTCGATATCGTGCAGGTAGCGCTCAACATCGCGACGATTGCGGATGTCCAGGTCGGCCGTGATCTTGCCGTACACACGATGGTTGACGATCACGTTGAGCACGGCGCCACCCGCGTCGACGATACTCGTAAGCTCGTCGCCCGCCTGCTCCACGCCGTGGCGCACCTTAACAAGACGCGTGGGCACGGCGGGGCTACTCGCGGCTTCCTGCAGCACGTAGCCGCGGTTGGTCGCCACGATATCGTGCCCATCGGCACGCAACAGGGCAATATCCTGAACCACGACCTGACGGCTCACGCCAACCTCGCGGGCAAGTGCGCTGCCCGAAACGGGCTCCTTGGCTCCTTCGAGCACGCCCATGATGGCACGGCGACGCTCGCGGGCGTTCATTATTTACCGTCCAGCAGACGCAGGTGCTTAAGCGAGAGGTCGAGGATCGGCGCAGAGTGCGTCAGGGCGCCCGAGCTAATATAGTCGACACCCAGATCGGCCAGGGCGCGAATGTTGCTGGCGTCCACGTTGCCCGAGCACTCGGTCTTGGCGCGACCGGCGATAAGCTCGATGGCGGCGGCCATGTCGTCATGGGTCATGTTGTCGAGCATGATAATGTCGGCACCGGCCTCCACGGCTTCGCGCACCATGTCCAGGTTCTCGCACTCAATCTCAACTGTCGTGGTAAACGACGCATGGGCGCGCGCCATCTCGATCGCGCGCGTCACGCCACCGGCGGCATCGATGTGGTTGTCCTTGAGCATGACGGCCGTCGACAGGTTGTAGCGGTGATTGCTGCCGCCGCCAATCTCAACCGCCGCCTTCTCAAACACGCGCATGCCCGGCGTGGTCTTGCGCGTGTCGACGAGCACGGTCTTGGTTCCCTCGAGCGCCGCGGCCATGCTGTGCGTGTAGGTAGCGATGCCGCTCATGCGCTGCAGGTAGTTGAGCGCCACGCGCTCACCCGAAAGCAGCACGCGCGCATCGCCGCGCACCTGGCCCACATGGTCGCCGGCGTGCACCTCGTCACCGTCGGCAACATCAAACAGCACCGAGCTCTGCGAATCCAGCAGCTCAAAGGTGCGGGCAAACACATCCAAGCCGGCGATGATGCCATCGGCCTTGGCGATGAGCTCAACGGTAGCGGGGCGCGCCGTAGGGCACACGCTCGCCGTACTCACGTCCTCAAACGTGATGTCCTCGCGCAGAGCCTGCAAAATCAGATCATCGACGACGAGCTTCATGGTAATGGGATTCATGGTCTACTCCTCCACGGCCTGCGTGCCGGCCGCACGGGCCAAATCATCGATTGCAAGGGTCTCGGCGCCCAGGGCGCGATGACGCCCGTCAAGCGCGGGCTCGCCCGCCTGCTCCACGGCGAGCGACTCGCCGGTGCGCATGCACCAGGCGGCACGGCGGCCCCAAACCAGGGACTCGAGCAGGCTGTTGGAAGCCAGGCGATTCTTGCCGTGAACGCCGTTGCAGGCCGTCTCGCCCGCGGCGTAGAGCTCGGGCATCGAGGTGCGGCCGTCCTTATCGACCCATACGCCACCCATAAAGTAGTGCTGCGTGGGCGTAACGGGGATGGGCTCGTCCAAGATGTCGCGGCCGTCCTCCAGGCAGCGCGCGCGAATGTTGGCAAAGTGCCCGGTCACCACATCGCGCTCGACGGGGGCAAAACTCAGCCACTCGTGCTCGGTACCGTCCTGCTTCATCTGCTCGCGAATAGCGGCAGCGACCACATCGCGCGGCTGAAGCTCGTCGGTAAAGCGCTCGCCGGCGGCGTTGAGCAAAATCGCGCCCTCGCCGCGGCAGCTCTCGCTGATCAGGAAGGTGCGACCCGGCTGCGGCGAGAACAGCCCCGTGGGGTGAATCTGCACGTAGTCCAGGTGCTCCATCTTAATGCCATGCTCCTGAGCGATGTAGCATGCATCGCCCGTGAGCTGCGGGTAGTTAGTCGAATGGTCGTACACGCCGCCGATACCGCCTGTCGCCCACAGCGTGCGGCGGGCATGAATCTTAAACGGCTCGCCGGCATGCACGCCCTCGGCGGCATTTGCCAGCTCGTCGGCGGGACGAACCGAGTTGTCCTCGTCCACGGAAACGGCGACGACACCGACACACACCGTGACGCCGTCACGCTCGCCCGTCAGGATGTCGGTCATGGCCACGTGCTCCAAAATCTGCACGTTATCCAGCTTGCGAACGGCCTGGAGCAGCTTGGTCGTGATCTCCTTGCCCGTAATGTCGGCATGGAAGGCAATACGCGGACGGCTGTGCGCGCCCTCGCGGGTAAAGTTGAGGCTGCCGTCGGCCTTGCGCTCAAAATCCACGCCCATCGCTAGCAGATCGTTGATGACCGAACGGCTCGAACGGATCATGATGTCGACGCTCTCGCGGCGATTCTCGTAGTGGCCGGCGTGCATGGTGTCCTCAAAGAAGGCATCGTAGTCCGAGCCCTCGGGCAGTACGCAGATGCCGCCCTGCGCGAGCATCGAATCGCACTCGTCGACAGCGCCCTTGGAGAGCATGATCACGCGCGTGCTCGTCGGCAGGTTGAGAGCCGCGTACAGGCCCGCCACGCCACAGCCGGCAATGACGACGTCGCACTCCATGTCGGGGTATTGTTTGGTTTCCACAGGAATCCTCTCCCTTGTAATGTGACATGCGGGACTGTCCCTCATGTCACATTGTTCTAGCGCGCTGCGTACTCGAGCATACGGTCGAGCGTGAGCTTGGCCTGGTCTGCCGCCTCGTCCGAGACGCCGATCTGCACCTCGCCCTCGCCCGTCTCCAGGCAGCGCACGAGCTTTTCGAGCGTGATGAGGTCCATGTTGACGCAGGTGGGCTGCACCGCGGGGAAGTGGAACTTCTTGCCGGTGCCCTGGCAGCGGCGCTCGAGCTCGTAGAGCACGCCGCGGACCGTCACGATAATGAACTCGCTGGCGTCGGACTCCTCGGCATACTTGATGATGCCGGCGGTGGAGCCGATGTAGTCGGCCTCGGCCAGGACGTCGGCCTTGCACTCAGGATGCGCCAGCACGAGCGCGTCGGGGTGGGCCTCCGTCGCGTCGACGATCTGCTCGACGGTGATGATGTGATGGCGCGGGCAGTAGCCGTTGTTGAGGATGACGTGCTTTTGCGGCACCTGCTCGGCTACGAAGCGGCCCAGGTTTTGGTCGGGGATGAACAGGACGTGCTGCTGCGGCAGCTCGGACACGATCTTGACGGCGTTGGAGCTGGTGACGCACACGTCGCTCCAGCTCTTGATCTCGACCGTGGAGTTGACGTAGCAGACCACGGCAAGGTCGTCACCGTACTCGGCGCGCGCCGCGTCGACCGTCTCACGCTTGACCATGTGAGCCATGGGGCAATCCGCGCCCGGCTCGGGCAGCAGCACGGTCTTGGTGGGGTTGAGCAGCTTGGCGCTCTCGCCCATAAACTCCACGCCGCACAGCACGATGGTCTGCTGCGGCAAGCTTTTGGCGAGCTTTGCCAGGTAGAAGCTGTCGCCGACGTAATCGGCAACGGCTTGGACCTCGGGCGCCACATAGTAGTGCGCCAAAATCACCGCGTCACGTTGGGTTTTTAGTTGCTGAATGGCCTCGACGAGCTCTGCGGGCACCAATGCCGCGCGCTCCGTTGCCGTCGTTGCCGATGCTAGGCCGGCCGCGATATCGCGTGCAAGCTCCGACGCATCCATGTTCGCGCTCTGTGCCATCAAGGCCCCTCTCTTTTGGCGAATCTTGGGGCTTTAGTATGACACCTAGGTTTACAGCTGACAAGACAGCTGTAAACCTAGGTGTAAAGTTGAAATAAAGATTCGATCTTGGGCTGGGTCGCTTTCGAGCCGAAGCGCTATAGGTAGACGAGGTTGGACCTGATTTAATATTTAACCCCCTGTTTATCGCCTTAGCCGAAGGGGCGTGGGCAAAAAAGGGCAAATATGAGTACTGTTACCAAACTAGTAACAGCGATTTTCCGGTCCAGAACGGCAAAATCGCCTAATTTGGGACCCGATCGTGGCTCTGCCGGGCGGAAATCGATGCAATTTTGGCCCGACAACACGCTTTTTAGGGCAATTTTGCTGTTACTAAAATGGTGACAGTACTCATATTTGGCATTTTTTTGCCCACCGGGTTTCCGACAGGCCCAAAAACGGGCCCGGATCGCTCAATCCGGTCCCGCTGGGAACTGGCATGCGGTTAAACGCGGCGCTTCATAGTCCACGCCAGCAGCAGAGCCGCCATGCCGGCAGCGAACACAGCACCAGCCATGACGTACGCGCTGTCGCCGGACTCAGGCAACGTCTCCTTGCCAGCCTTCTTCTTAGGCTTGGAAGTCGTAGTCGTGGTCGTAGTAGTCGTGGTGGTCTGGCCAGGAGCGGGCTTGGCGGCCTCGGCAATGGTAAAGGTCGTCTCAGCCGTGCCCGTGGTCGAAACCACGCTCAGCTTATGCTCGCCCACACCAAGCGTCTTCACGAAGCTCGTCTTGAGCGTCACGATCGTGGAACCCTCGGTGAGCGCGTAGTTCTCGGCGTCGACTTCCTTGTCGTCGACCAGCACCTTCTGGAAGTACTTGATCGGTGCGTTCGAGCGGAAGCTCAGGTCCTTGGCGGTGTCGACCGTGATCGCCTGGCCTGCGCCCTCGATAATCGTGGGTGCCAGGATCGCGATGCCCTCGGTTGCGCCCTTCTCGCCGCAAGCCGTGCACTCCTGGTGCCTCTCGCCCTTGGCCTCGGTGGTCGCCGGCTTGTCGACAACCCACTCAAAGGTATGCTCGGCCTTGTCGAGGACCTCGCCGCAGCGGCAGATATGCCAGTGGTTCTTGGCGTCGTGTGCCCAGCCGGAGCCGTCGGGCTCGTGTTTGAGCACGCCCTCGACCGTCACGTTCACATCGCCCTCTACGTCCTTGAGTTCATAGGTGCCGTCGTCAGCAAGCTTAACGGCCTTGCCGTTGACGCTGACGGCATAGTTCTTGCCCGTAAAGTACGCGCCGTCGATGCTGATGGCGAGCTTTGCGGAGCCGTGCCAGTCGAGCTCGGTTGCCGTCGAGGTGAGCGTGTAGCCCACCTGATTACCCGGCAGCGTCACGACGAGCTTGCGGCCCGCCTTCACGGTAACCTCGGTAACGGCAGAGGCGTCGTAGTTGGCCTTAGCCTGGTAGCGCACCTCGTACACGCCGGCGGCGAGGTCCTTGAGCTCGGTCACGTCCTTGCCCACGGCCTGGTACTCGGCGGCGCCCCGAGCGCGCCACTCCATGGTGCCGTCGACGCCCGTGATCTTGCCGTCCTTCTTGCCGCTCACGGTCTCGGCCTCAGCCTGGACCACCGGCGCGTCCTGCGCGGCATTCTTGATGGAGAACTCGCATGTCAAGCCATCGGCGGGCAGCGTGTAGTTGCCCGCGGCCTTGCCCGTCAGCTCGGCGAGGGTCGCCGTGTACGAAGCACCCACCTCGGTCTGGGAACCGTCAACGAGTGCACCAAGGTCATCCTTGCCGATGACGTTGCCAAGCTCTGCCACGGGGCAGTGCTCCTTACCGTCGTAGACGAATTCGGTGGTACCCCACGTCACGGTGAGCGGACGCTGGTTGATGATGAACGTGCCGTCGACGAACGTGACGCTGTAGTTGGGGCTCGTGCCCTCGAGCTGTGTCAAGCGCAGAGCATAGCCACCCTCGCGCACGTCGTCACAGTCTTCGCGCTCGATCTCGAGCTCAAGCGTATCGTCCCCGACGAGCTCGCCAGAGGTGATCGACCACTCAAAGACGGGGTCTTTCTCGCCGTAAATCTTGGAGGCGTCCTGAGCGGTGACCGTGATCGCACGCGGCGTAACCTCGAGCGTCACTTTGCCCTCGACCGTCGCACCGCCAATCATCACCTTATAGGCAACATCCAGCGCGCCGGCGTCCTTGATCTCGGGGGCAGAGGTAGACCAGGTCTTGCCGTCGTCGGTGCTGTACTCGGCCGTCGCACCCTCGGGCAGCGCCGAAGCATTGACCGTGTGATACGCGCCGTCGTATTCGCCGGAGTAACCGGAGATAGCAGCAGCCGGAATCTCCTCGGGGGCAAGGGCGTACCCGCAGACGACGCACTGACGGTGACCGAAGCCCTTCTCGGTCGCCGTGGGAGGCGTGTCGACAACCCACGTAAAGGTGTGCTCGGCCTCGTCAATCTTGCCGCTGCAAGTGCACTCGTGCCAGTGCGTATTGTCGTCGGAGATCCACGTATCGCTCACGGCCTCGTGCTTGCGCACGCCCTCGACCGTCACCCTCACGTCGCCCTCGACGTCCTGGACGGTGAACTCGCCGCGTTCGTTGAGCGTCACGGCACTTCCGTTGACCTTGACGGCATAGGTGAGTGAGTCGGCAAAGTAGCCGTCCTCGATGCTGATAGTGAGGGTGGCAGAGCCATGCCAGTCGAGCTCGGTCGCGTCAGCCGTGAGCTTGTAGCCGACCTGTTCGGCGGGCAGCGCCACAGCGAGCTTGCGGCCCGTGGCAACCGTAACCTTGGTCGCGGCGGAGGCTTCGTGGTCGTCATCAGCGCGGTAGCGCACTTCGTACGTGCCCGCGGCAAGACCGCTGAGCTCGGTCGCGCCTTCGGACACGGCCTGATACTCACCCGAGTCCTTGGCACGCCACTCCATAGCGGCGTTGACACCCGTGATCTTGCCGTCAGCCTTGGCACTGACGGTCTCGGCCACACCCTGGACCACCGGTGCGCCCTTGGGAGCCTTCTTGATGGAGAACTCGCGCGTCAGGCCCGTTGCCGGCAGCTTGTAGTTGCCCTTGTCGGCGCCCGTCAGCTCGATGATCTTCGCCGTGTAAGCGCCGGCCTTGACCGCAGCACCGTCAACATATGCAGAGACGTCGTCATCTCCAATGACGTTGCCGAGTTCCGCCTCGGGGCAGTGCTTCTCGCCGTCGTAGGTGAACTCGGTGGTAGCGTCCCACGTCACGGTGAGCTCGCGCTTGTTAATGATGAACTTGCCATCAACGAACGTAATATCGTAGTTGGGGTTGGCGCCCTCGGACTGCGACGCCGTCACGACGTAGCCGCCCTTGCGCACGGTCTCGCCGGCCTCGCGAGAGACGGTGATGTCCTGGAGGCTCTCGCCCTCGACGAGCTCGCCCTCGGTGACCTTCCAGCCCAGTTCGGGATCATCGTTGCCGTAGGTCTTGGAGGCATCGGACGCCGTCACAGTGACCTTGCGCGGCGTCACCACAAGCTTCGCCTCGCCCTCGATAGCGGCTCCGTCGACGATCGCGCTGTACTTGAACGGCAGGGTGCCGACGTCCTTGATCTCGGGAGCGGAGGCAGACCAATTGACGCCATCGTCGATGCTGTACGTGACCGCCGTGCCCTCGGGCAGGGCCGAGACATCGGCAGTGTGGACCTTGCCGTCATACTCGCCGGAGTAGCCGGCAACAGAGGCCGCCGGGATTACAACCTTATCGGAGGAGTTGTAGTCACAGACAGTGCAGTGCAAATGCTTGGATCCGGGCTTCTCGACCGTAGGCTTCTCGTCGATTATCCACTCGAAGGAATGCTCGGCCACGTCGATCCGCTCACCGCACGTGCAAACATGCCAGTGAGAAGAACCGTCGCTCTTCCAGCCGGTACCATCGGGCTCATGCTTGGCGATGCCCTCGACGGTAATCACGGTGTCTTTCTCCACCTTAGACAGTTGGTAAACGCCCTGCTCGCTGGGCTTGATGGTCTCGCCGTTTGCCTTAACGGAAAAATCCTTAGTCGCGTAATAGTCGTCCGCGACCGTAAACTTAAGCGTCGCAGAACCGTGCCAGTCGAGCTCGGTCGCGTCAGCCGTGAGCGCGTAGCCCGCCTGCTCGGCCGGCAGCGTCACCTTGAGCTTGCGGCCGGCATCGACCGTAACGGTAACGGTCTTGGAAGCGTTGTAATTCGTCGTAGCCCCGTAGCACAGGCGATAGGAACCAGGCGCCAGATTCTCAAGCTTGTCGCCATCAACCAGATCACTTGCCTTGATGAACATCATCTGCTTGCTAGGCTTGCCCAGCATCATCGATGTATCAACGCCCTCAATCTTACCGTCGTGTTTACCACTCACGGTCTCCGCTGTCGCCTTTACATTGGGAGCACTGTCCCGTTTGGCCTTGGCGATAGCATACGTGCATTCAATACCCGAGGGCTTGCGGTAATTAGAGAGAACCTTATCCTCACCGACGAGCCCAGTCACCCTCGCCGTATACGTGCCGGCATCTACCTTTGCGGCGTCAGTGACCTTGAGAGACACGTCGTCGTTGTTAACCAGATTGGTTATCTCTGCCGTGGGACCCTGTTCTTGGCCGTTGTAAACGTATTGACCAACATTCCACGTCACATCGATAGTACGGCGCGTAATGGTGAACTTGCCCGCCTCAAACGTAATGTCGTAATTAGCGTTGGCGCCCTCTTCCTGAGAAGCCGTCACCTTGTACGTCTTATAACCGGTCAGGACATTCTCGCCCTCATCACGCTTGTACGTAATACCGGAAAGCGTATCGCCCTCCATAAGAGAGCCGGCCGTCACTTCATAGGTAAAGTCGGGGTCCGGGTCGCCATACGTTTTAGAAGCAGGAGCTGGCGCCACCGTAATCGGGCACGGCATCACCTCGAGCGTCACCTGCCCCTTGATGTCAGAAGCACCAGGGGTGGTCACCTTATAGTCGACCGTGGTCTTGCCGACGTTTTTGATTGCAGGAGCATCCGTTTTCCACGTTTTGCCGCCGTCGATGCTGAACTGAGCCGTCGCGCCAGCCTTAAGGTCAACGCTCACGGCATGCTCTTTGCCGTCATACACGCCGACATAACCGCCGATGCACGCCGGGGGAATCTCCTCCTCGCGCAGGACATAGCCGCACGTGGAGCATTGATACCGCTTTAGACCGGGCTTCTCGGTGGTGGGAGCCTTAACTTCCTCCCAAGAGAAGACATGCGTGTCTTCGTTGAGCTTCTTGCCGCATCGACACACCTGCCAGTGGGCACCACTCGAACCCTTGGTTTTATACCAAGTACCGTCAGCGGACGCGCAAGGACCCTCCGCAATTTCGAAGACGTTGGCCCCCGAAGCGTAGTGGTTGTTGTCCTTTTTGAAGCGCACCTCATACTTCCCGGCAGCAAGCGACTCGATTGAAGTTTTACCAGCACGGATGGATTCCCAGTATGTGTCCCCGAATTTTCTCCACTCATAGGTCTCATTCAGGTTGGAAAGCGATCCATCGCCAAGCAAATGTGCACTCTCGTCCTTGACCTTGACACCTGTGCCTTCGCTAGCGATATAACGCCAAGGAACAGGCTGGCTGGCGGGCGTAATCTTGATTTCAACCGACCCGCTCTTTGTCACATAGTCTTTCGCGGTGATGCGATAATCGACCGTCACGGAGCGAACCTCGCCCCTGCGAGTGCGCTGAACGTCCGTGTAGCTCGGAACCTCCGTCGTCCATTCGTCGCTCTCATCCACGCTGTACTCAATCTTCATGTCGGCAGGGGCATTCGATACCGAGATGTTGACGCCATGCGCCTGCCCATCATAGGGGCCTTCGAATCCCTCGGCCATCACGTCCTCGAACTGCGTGCCCGTAATAGTCCAGCATGCATATCTCGAGCCCGTGTAGTTGCCCTTGCCCTTGATATAGACCTGGTAGTACGGGTAATAAGAATTGGAACTGGGAGGACCGATCGCGCTCACCGTGCTATACGACGGATCATTATCAATCTCGTAGTCGTCGCCCTTGACAAAGTACGACCAGCTTTGAGTGTCGTAGTTGTAGACCTTAACAGAGAAGCTCGGCGCAATCGTCTTACCCGTCCACGGGTACGCACGAACTGTCTCACCATTGATCTTGGCGTCTTCTCCGCCGTCATTGAATTCAAACGTGAGCCCGCTGACCTTGCTCAGCTCTAGCGGCTTAATCTGGAACTCGCGAGTAAGCGTCAGGTCGCCCTCTTGACCCTTGACCTTAACCGTAGACTCGATACGGTAGATCCCTGCATCGGTAGGGACATACTCCAGCGGCTCGCCCGCGTCATCGCCCCACTTCGAAAGCTTGTAATACCGAGACCCGGAGATGTGTACGCCTCCCGTCGAGACGATATCGTCTCGAGCATAGCCGTCCTTATTCGACATCGTCAGCGTTGGAGCGACTTCGCCGCCGCTGTATGTAACGCCAAGCTTTCCCTTATCCGACGTTGCTCCATCGATGCCCAGCTCGACGGCATAACCATTTTTGTAGTTGCAATCGCTCGGGCGCATCTTGCCGGAGCAGGTGACCTTCAGTTGACATGAGCTGTTGGTGGCCTTTTCCACCGACCACACATGCTTGTGCGGCAGGCGCGAGGCGTACACATATCCGTCGTCCGTCTTTCCAATGCCGACACTTGGATCGTCCGTAGTAACGCGAGCGCGCAGGTCGGCCTCATCGATATCGCAAGTGCCAAGTTTCCACTGTGTGCCCTTATAAGCGCCCAGCTGATCGTCCTTGAGCGACAGCTGGACCTTGCCCGTGAAGGATTCTGCAATGTTCAATTTGCTGAGGTAATAAATCCCCGGCGTGTCGAGCGCGAGGCCTCGGGCGCCCTTATCACCGTTAGTAGTAATGGTCGTATTACCGGCGAGCGTCACCGTTCCGTGAGCATACACGGTGTTTCGACGTGTATTCGCATCTTTGTATTCACCTGTGCCCACGGCATAGGTATCGGATATATACGTATTGTTAAGCGTACATGTCGAGCCTTTAGCAACTGCGATTGCACTCGTCATGACCATGTCCTGCGTATAGTTCGCCGCCGGAACCCGCGAGTCCGTCGACTGAACGATGCAGTTATTGAGCGTGACATCCGAATTGTTAACGACAATATTGCCCGCATGAGTGTGTTCGTTTGTATCCTCGACCCCAAGGCTCTTACACCAGATCGACTCCTGCCTGTTGTTGTTAAACGTGCAGTTATTGAGCACGACACTGGGACGGAACCCACGGCCCACAACGCTCAATGCGCCAGCGCAGTGGTCACGGTTGCCCTCGAACTTACAGTTGTTAAAGGTTACGTCCAGATTCTTCCCGCTGTTCTGCGAACCGCGGATGGTAACCGGAGCAGGAGAGGCGGTATATAGGTAAGTACTGTTCCCGTAGCTATGGTCATGTCCATAACTCGCCGTTCCCGTTCTGCAATCCCAATCAATTACAGAGACGTCCTCGAATACGGCCGATTCGCCCCCGTCCATCGTGCCGTATAGCGCGATAGCGCGTTTGGAACTTTTTCCTTTAATGGTTCGCAAGTCGATGCCGCTCATCTTGAAGTTTAAGCTCCCACCGGCACGTCTCTTGTCGATAACAGAATCTGCGCCATACGTTTTATCCGGATTTGCATCGTCAGACAAGAAACTATGACCATTGCAGTTAAACGTAGTTTCAAAGGAACCGTTGGTGCCGATAAATTCGATATAGCCGCCCTTGAGGACAAAGAGCTCGCCGGCCGTAGAACCTCTCTTGTCGACTATCTGGCCACCGTATTTAGGTTTGTTGGAAAAGTAAACACGCGTCGGATCGTCCTTGGTGCCGCCCTCGACCTCATAGTGGCCAAGGGTAATTTCACCGCCGATGACGTAGTCTTTTCCCGCCTCGAGCTTCACCGAGTAGGGATATAGGAGGCCATTAGGACTTCTCTGGGCCAGAATCGCGTTGCTTGGAATATCCGCCGTAGTCGCCGCCTCGGCCACCGCCGGCGTTGCCACGAGCGCGCAGGTCACGGTAGCGATACCCAGCAGACGCGTCAGCACGGCGCGCATCCCCATCTTCTTCTCCCTCATCGTGCAGCTCCCTTTATCCCTATGCTTCGCGATGTCTGGCATCGTTTGGCGCTGGCGGCTGGCGTGTTCCCCGGCCAGCCACCAGCATGTATTGACATGTTTATCCACGGATTATTTTGCTGCTGCACTTTCTAACGCCCTGCCGCTTGGCGCGAGTTGCACGCCGTGGGGCGCAAACGGTGCGCACCCCCGCGAGCGGTACGCGCCCAATGTGGCAAAATCGAATTACTAAGGGGGCCGAATGCTCAAGATTATTGCCTGCGACGATGACGTCGCTTTTCTAGATAGACTGCACCGAATGATCAACCGTTGGTCGACCGAGACGGGCACGGCGGTCGATGTTGCGCTCGTTACGCGCGGCGAGGACCTGCTGGCGCGCCACGCCGCGTCGCGCGCCGACATCATCCTGCTCGACATGATCATGCCGCTCGTCAACGGCATGGACACCGCGCGCGAATTGCGCCAGGCCGACACCGCCGTGCGTCTGGTGTTTCTCACCTCATCGCCCGAGTTTGCACTGGAGTCCTACGAGGTCCGCGCCTTCGACTATCTGCTCAAGCCCGTGACTTACGAACGCCTGGCGCAGTTACTCGACGAGCTTTCGAGCATGCGCCCGGCGGCAACCGACGAGCTCGTGATCAAAACGTCCTTTGGCTACCACGCCCTGCACCTGTCCGACATCGAATATGCCGAGGCGCGCAACAAGCACGTGGTCTTCCACCTGCGCGACGGACGCGATATCGAGGCACTCGAGTCGTTCCGCAGCGTCGAGGACCGTTTGGCGCAAAATGCCACCTTCTTTAAATGCCACCGTAGCTACCAGGTCAACTTGCGCAACATCGACCACTTCGATCGCACGGACATCGTCATGCGCTCCGGCGCGTGCATTCCGCTGTCGCGCAGCAGCAAGCAGGGGTTCCAAGACGCCTACTTTGCGGTGCGCTTTGAGGGCGGGAGGCGCTGATGATCTCCTCGGTCGAAATGGTCCTTTGGGCAATCCACCACGCCACAACGCTACTCTTTGGCGTCTTTGCCTCGGCGGCGCTGTGCGGTATCGAAATCAATCGACGCCATGCACTCGAATTGGTGGGGGTCGGAGCCGCAACCGGCGCTGCCTTTTCGATCGCCAATGTCGTTGGCGGCGAACTATTTGCCCGCCAGGCTTATCCGCTTGTCGTGCACCTGCCGCTTATCGTCTACCTGTGTGCGCGCTATCGTCTGAGCCCGCTGCTCGTTATGTTGGGAGTCACCAGTGCCTACCTGAGCTGCCAATTCAGCAACTGGATGGGCATCGCCGCGCTCGCCGCCACTGACTCGCAAATCGCGTACTACGTGGCGCGCATTATCACCACGGTCGCCGTCTTTGCGATCCTGCTGCATTGGGCCCGTGACATTGGACCCCGTCTGGCGGTCAAAAGCCCTACGGAGCTCGAGATTCTGCTCATCCTGCCGCTCGTCTATTACGTCTTTGACTATGCCACCAACGTCTACACCACGCTGTTCCATTCGGGCTCGGTGGTAACGGTTGAGTTTTTGGCCTTTGCGCTCTGCGCGTTCTACCTTATGTTCCTCGCCGTCTACCTGCGTGAATACGAAGAAAAAGAGGCTGCCGAGCGTGAACGCTGGATGCTCGAGACACGCGATAGCTCGGCCATGAAGGAACTCGATGCATGGCGCCAGTCCGGACGCGAGCTGTCGATTCTGCGCCACGACATGCGGCACTTCTTGCGCGGTCTGGCCGTCTTGATCGAAGAAGGCCGCACCGACGAGGCACTCGATCGCATCGATACGCTATGCGAGGCCAACGACCGCACCGCCGTGCGCCGCTACAGCGCCAACGAGACCGTCAACATCGCGCTTTCGTCGTTTGGCTCGGACATCAGCAAGCGCGGCATTTCCGCCGACTTGCGCGCCGCCGTGCCCCAGAGCGTGCATGTGGCCGATGTCGACCTGTTCAGCGTGCTTTCGAATGCCCTGGAAAACGCCATTGCCGCGGCGAGCACCGCCCCCGAGGGCAAGCGCTTTGTCGATCTTGATCTGCGGTTTGAGGACGGGCAGCTGCTGCTTTCGGTTTCCAACACATTTGGACGGGCGCCGCACATGGTCGACGGCATGCCCGTGGCTCAGCACGCCGGTCACGGCTTTGGCACCAAGAGCATTAAGCTTGCCGTCGAACGCATGAACGGCAACTGCCAGTTCCGCATTAACGGCGATCGGTTTGAGCTGCGCGCTGTGATGTAAGGGCGCGGGCGCGACGGATTTGCGTTCCGCGGGTACGGCTCGCCCGCTCGGGGTCGTTTGTCGACGCGGGCTCGCTACAGCGGAGCGGCCGCCGGAGTCAGCTGCTTGATGTAGGCCCACATGCGCTGCTTAGCGGCCTTGTCGGTGAGTGCCGCCTCAAAACCGTCGAGCGCGAGCACGCGGCGACCCTGCACATGGGCGACCAAGCCGGGCTTGAGCATGGCGGTGTCGAAGTCATCGATCGCCACGAGCATATCGGCGTAGGTCTCGCGCATGGCGTCAGCCGCGTTGTTGTCGAGCAGTAGCACCGCCTCGGGGTCCAAAGCCTCAAGCGCCTCACGGAACAGCTCGCACGGCAGCGTCTCGCCCACCGCGACCGCTCCGTCACCCACGCCGGCGACGCTTGCCAGCACGCAAAAATCCTCGGGCGCGTAGCCGATGGCCCCAAGCGCCTTGCGCAACGCCGCGCCATCCGGGCCGGCGGCAAGCTCGCCACCCGAACGCTCGGCCTCGTCCAAATCGCCTTTGACCAGCACGATCGGCGAGCACGCGTTGCCCGCGATACGCACGCCACGGACCGCAAGCGATGTGAGCTCCTGCTCGGCCGCCTGGGCGATGGCTTCTTTTTTCTGGCTTTGTGACGTGGACATGCGCTCTCCAATCGTTTGCGTGCCCACCATTATATAAAAGAGCTGCCCGCGAGTGGTTGCTTTGCGGGCGGCTGGGTATAAGCACGGTCGTACTGAGTTTTACGCGGCCAAGCCGCGTCGCATTATGGAGGTCACCATGGCTGACATTAAGCAGATTACCCCCGAGAATTTCGATTCCGTCGTTAACGACAGCCTGCCCGTGCTGGTCGATTTTTGGGCACCGTGGTGCGGGCCCTGTCGATCCCTCTCGCCCATCGTTGACGAGGTTGCCGATGAGCTGGCGGGCAAGCTTGCCGTTGCCAAATGCAACGTCGACGACAACCAGGACCTGGCCATGAAGTATGGCGTCATGAGCATCCCCACGCTGATTGTGTTTAAGAACGGCGAAGAGATTGACCGCTCGGTTGGCGCTCTGCCCAAGGCGAGGCTGCAGGCGCTGCTGGAGAAGCATCTGTAATACGCTTGTTACTTACCCGCCGTCCATGAGCGCTTTTGCACCGCTCGCCGGACTTCTGGATGCACCGAGTGCAACCACGGATAGTATGGTAGTCACAAACAGCCCCCAGTGAACGGGTGCGGGTCGCACAGACTCGTACCCGTTTTCTTATGCGGCTGCGCGCAAAGCGGGCGTAGTAAAATCTGAACCACTGAACTGCCCCATACAAAAGGAGATTTCCCATGCATGATGTTGGAATGAACATGAGCCAGCTTGCCATGAGCGTCAAACAGGTCGACGACACCATCGAGCTCGCTCACGAATGGAGCCATCAGTTGCTACATGCGACCGAGAATTTTGACATGGAGCGCATCGGCGCCAAGCTCGAGGCCGCCATGGCCGCGCTGCACGAGGCGCATGACGCGCTCGAGGGCTACGAGGAAGCCATCGAGGCCGACCACAACTCCGTCGGCTCCGTGAAGCTGGTGTAAGGTGGCCGAGCACGAGCATCCGCACGGGGCGGACGGTGACGCGGGCTGCCACTGTAGTGGCTCCGGTTCCGAGCTGGTCCGTTTTTCGGTTACCGCACCCGACGACCTGCTGCGCCGTTTTGACGAGCAGATCGCGCGCCGCGGCGACGTGGCCAACCGCTCCGAGGCCGTGCGCGACCTGATTCGCGCCTCGATTGCCAAGGAGCAGATGCGCACGCCCGATGAGCATGTTATCGGGTCGCTCACCATGATTTACGACCACCATACCGGCGACCTGACGCGCCGTCTGGACGAAGTGCAGCACGACTACACCGACGAGATCGTATCGACCATGCACGTGCATCTGGATCACCACAACTGCTTGGAGATTCTGGCGCTCAAGGGTCGCGGCGAGCGCGTCTACGAACTAGCCGACCGCCTGCTGGGCCTGCGCGGCGTTAAGCACGGCGAGCTCACGTGCGCCGCCACCAAGCAGAGCCTGGGACTGTAGCGCACCTGTCCCTATTTGGTCGGTTTTGATGAGGGGTGTCGCATGCGGCATGTGCATATTCATGTGACGGGCATTGTGCAGGGCGTTGGCATGCGACCGTTTGTGTATCGCGAGGCCATGGCGCATGGCATTTGCGGATGGGTGCTCAATGCGGGCGACGGCGTGCATATCGAGGCGCACGCTCCGGCCGATGCGCTCGATGCTTTTGTTGCCGCGCTTTCTGAGCATGCGCCTGCGGCAGCCCGCGTTGAGCGAGTCGATGTTGCGGATTTGGGGCCTGGCGGCTGGAGCGCTGCCGATGAGCGGGGCTTTCGCATTGCGGCATCGCAGGATCAGACCGCGCACACGACGCTCGTCTCGCCCGATATCGCTACCTGCGACGATTGCCTGCGCGAGTTGTTCGATTCCGCCGACCGACGCTATCACTACCCCTTTATCAACTGCACTAACTGCGGGCCGCGCTTTACCATCATCCGCTCGCTGCCTTACGATCGAGCGGCCACCTCGATGGATTGTTTTCCCCTGTGTCCCAAGTGCGCCGCGGAGTATGCCGACCCACTCGACCGGCGTTTTCACGCGCAGCCCGATGCCTGCTTTGATTGCGGGCCGCATATTACGTGGCGCGAGGCTGTGAACGGCGATGCGTGCGGGAATTCGTCCGCGACACCGGCCGTCGGCACCACACGCGAGGCCAGCGACGCCATTATCGACCGCTGTGTTGAGTTGCTGGCCAACGGCGGTATCGTCGCCATCAAGGGCCTGGGCGGATTCCATCTAGCCTGTGACGCTGCCAACGAGCAGGCGGTGGCCGAGTTACGCCATCGCAAACGCCGCAGCAACAAGCCGCTTGCCGTCATGGTGCGCGACCTTGCTGATACCGAGCGCCTGTGTCATATCGACGATGCTGAACGCGATCTGCTCGCCGGCAGTATCCGCCCCATCGTGCTGCTGCGCCGACGTGCCGTTTGCGGGAGCGACGACGATTCTCCCGACGCCCTCGTACTCGCGCTGTCCATCGCGCACGACCTGCCCGAGCTCGGCGTTATGCTCCCCTACACCCCGCTTCAGCATCTGTTGCTTGCCGCGGCAGAAGCCCGCGGTATGCACGCGCTCGTCATGACCAGCGGCAACCTGAGCGAAGAACCCATCGAGACCGACGACAACCTTGCCTGGGAACACCTCGTTGCCGTCGGCATCGCCGATGCGCTGCTCGGTAACGACCGCGCAATTCTGTCGCGCTACGACGACTCTGTGGTACGCGTGGTCGACGGCGCCGTTATGCCCGTGCGCCGCGCCCGCGGATACGCTCCGCAGCCGCTGCCGTTGCCGGCGCTCGACGGCGCTCCGTCCTGCGTGCTCGCCTGCGGGCCACAACAAAAGGCCACGATCGCGCTCACGCGTGAAGGGACGAACGGCGAGGCGACCTGTTTTGTGTCGCAGCATATCGGCGATGTTGAAAACGGCGGGACCTTCGATGCCTGGAACGCCGCGCGCACGCGCTTGGAAGATCTTTTTGACTTGGCGCCCGCCGCCTTGGCCTGCGATGTACACCCCAGCTATCTATCGGGCCAGTGGGCGCGCGAGCAGGCGCGAAAATGCAATCTGCCGCTCGTCGAGGTGCAGCACCATCATGCGCATATCGCGAGCGTAATGGCCGAGGCCATCGCCGCGGGCCAGCTTACAACCGACGCGCGTGTCCTTGGCATCGCCTTTGACGGCACCGGCGCCGGCACCGATGGGACCATTTGGGGCGGCGAGTTTCTTGTCGCTGGCCTTGCTGACTTTGAGCGCGCAGCGCATCTGCGCACTTGGGCCCTACCCGGTGGCGTAGCGTCCGTACGCGATGCCCGCCGCAACGCCTTTGCCCTGCTCAGTGAGCTCGGCCTGCTCGAGCACCCAGGTGCCGCTCGGCTTTTGGACAGCCTCGACGAGCAAACGCGCCGCGTGACAGCCACCATGATCGAGCGCGGCATCAACAGCCCGCGTACCAGCAGCATGGGGCGTCTCTTTGATGCCGCGGCAGCAATTCTGGGCATCTGCGACAAGGCAACCTACGAGGGCGAACCCGCCATAGAACTCGAAGCCGCCGCCTGGCGCGCGTTCAGCAGTGAAAGTGCCTGCCCCGCCGGCAATATGGCCAGCTTTTCCGTAACCGAATCATCCCGTCCGGACGACTGCCATGTTCTGAACTCCAGACCGCTTTTTGAGGCGCTTTTGGAGGGAATCAGGGCCGGCGCTGCGGCCTACAGGCTAGCGCTCGACTTCCATATCGCCATCGCGCGCTCTTCGGCACGAATTGCACGCGAAATCTGCGCGCGCGAAGGCATCGATACCGTCGCGCTCTCGGGCGGCGTGTTCATGAACCGACTTTTGCTTCAGCTCCTCACCCGCGAGCTTAAAGACGCAGGCCTTACGGTCTTGGTTCCCCAAACCGTGCCCGTTAACGACGGCTGCATCGCCTACGGTCAGGCGGCAGTCGCACGCACTCGCCTCGCGCAGGTCGCACCGCAATAGGCTGTTTGGCCAGCCTGCGCGCCGCCGTCTCACAGGTGTAACGCGTTTGCTCGTGACTCCCGCGAGCGCTACCATCAACTGATGGGTAATTAGGCGCCTATCCAGCGCAAAACGTATAAAAGGGGAACATTATGTGCCTTGCCGTTCCCGGTAAAGTAGTCAAACGCGACGACGACCTCAAGGCCACCGTCGACATGATGGGCATCGAGCGCCCCGTGTCGCTGCGACTCGTGCCGACGGCGCAGGTAGGCGATTATGTTCTCGTGCATGCCGGTTTTGGCATCCAGATTGTCGATAAGCAGGAAGCACAAGAGACACTCGAGCTGGTCAACACCATGACCGAACTGGTCGAAGAAGACCAGTTGGCCACCAACCCGGCGGCGACTTACTAGTGGCGCCCGAGCAGCCGGCTCGCTCCGGTATCGACTTCTCGGCATTCCGCGATCCCAAGCTGGCTCGCGAGCTCATCGAGCGCATTCATGAGCTTGTCGGCGACCGCGCCATCAACCTTATGGAAGTCTGCGGCACGCATACCGTGAGCATCGGGCGCTACGGCTTTCGCTCCATTATGCCTGCCGGGCTCAAACTGCTGAGCGGTCCGGGTTGCCCCGTCTGCGTTACCGCCAACCGCGATATCGACCATGCAATCGCGCTCGCCAAGATGGACGGCGCCATCATCACCTCCTTTGGCGACATGATGCGCGTGCCCGGGTCGTCTACCTCGCTCGCCGCGCAAAAGGCGTCGGGGCGCGATATTCGCATTGTGTACTCCCCGCTCGACGCGCTCGACATTGCCGAGCAAAACCCCGATCGCCCGGTCATTTTTATGGGCGTGGGCTTTGAGACCACAACGCCCACCATCGCCGCCGCCATTTTGGAGGCCGATGCACGCGGGCTCCAGAACTTCTCGGTCTATTGCGCCCACAAGACCACGCCGCCGGCGCTATGCGCGATTGCCAACGATTCCGAGACCACCATCGACGGCTTTATCCTGCCGGGCCACGTCGCCACCATCACGGGCTTGGCCCCCTTTGACTTTTTGGTCGACGAGTTTAAGACTCCAGGCGTGGTAACGGGATTTGAGCCGGTCGACATCTTGCAGGGTATCTGCATGCTGGTCCAGATGGTTGTTGAGGGGCAGCCCGCGATCGACAACGCCTACCGCCGCGGCGTCAATGCCGACGGCAACCCCGTGGCGCGCCAACTGGTCGAGCAGGTATTTGAGCCGTGCGATACCACATGGCGCGGATTGGGGCCGATTGCCAACTCGGGCCTTTCCATCCGCCCCGAGTTCTCGCGCTTTGATGCCCGCGTTCGCTTTGACGTGCCCGTTGAGGCGACGGTTGAGCCGCGCGGATGCCGCTGCGGCGACGTGCTGCGCGGGGCCATTACACCGAGCGACTGCCCTCTGTTCGGCCAAGCTTGTACACCCGAGCATCCCGTCGGCCCCTGCATGGTGAGTTCCGAGGGCAGCTGTGCAGCATATTTCCGCTACCGAGGCTAATGGGTTCCGCCGCTCTAACGAACGGCGGGCCGGTCGACGCTGCACCTCACCCATATAATTCCGTCCTCGATTGGAGTTTTCGATATGTCCCGTACTGCCACCGATAGCACTGTCCTGTTGGGCCACGGCTCTGGCGGCCAGATGATGAAACGCATCATCGATGAGGTCTTTTTGGATGCCTTTGGGTCGCCCGAACTGCTCGAGGGCAACGATGCCGGCGTCGCTGCGCTGCCCGCGAGCGGGCGCATCGCCATGTCGACCGACAGCTTTGTAGTCTCGCCGCAGTTCTTCCCCGGCGGCAATATCGGCCGCCTCGCCGTGTGCGGAACCGTCAACGACGTCGCGACCTCGGGCGCCAACGTGCGCTACCTATCGTGCGGTTTTATCCTCGAAGAGGGCTACCCCATGGACAAGCTCCACCAGATTGTGCAGACGATGGCCGAAACGGCACGCGAGACAGGCGTGTCCATAATCACGGGCGACACCAAGGTGGTCGAGCGCGGCGGGGCCGACGGCGTCTACATCAATACCGCCGGCGTGGGCGAGGTGCCCGAGGGCGTGGCGCTCAGCGGCGCCAACTGCCAGCCTGGCGATGTCATCCTGGTGTCGGGTACACTCGGCGACCACGGTATCGCCATCATGAGTCAGCGCGAGGGTCTGGCGTTTTCGAGCACCATCGAAAGCGACGCCGCGCCGCTCAACCACCTGATTGCCGATGTGCTTGCCGCAGCACCCGACACACGCTGCTTCCGCGACCCCACGCGCGGTGGCCTGGCCTCGACGCTCAACGAGTTTGCGCAGGCCAGCGGTGTTGCCATGGAAATCGACGAGGACGATGTACCCGTGCGCCCCGACGTGCAGGCAGCCTGCGAGATGCTCGGCTACGATGTGCTGCAGGTGGCAAACGAGGGCAAGATGGTCGCCGTGGTGCCGGCCGAGCAGGCCGTTGCCGCACTGGCCGCCATGCGCGCCGCCCGCTACGGCGAGAACGCCGCCATCATCGGTCGCGTGCTGCCACTTGCCGAGGGCGCCCGTCCCGCCGTGCGCGTGCGCACCGGCTGGGGTTCGACCCGCATCCTCGACATGCTCGTAGGAGAGCAGCTGCCGAGAATTTGCTAACGACAAAGGCTCAGGGCTATTAAAGATATTCAGATTCCAAACATGCCCGGCACGCATGCCCAGTATCATGGGGTGCGTTTTACAACTCAAGCGGCAGGAGCACCCATGGCAGCAGCTTTTTCCCATGTGATCTTTGACCTGGACGGCACCATTCTCAACACGCTCGAGGACCTGGCGGCCGCCGGCAACCATACCTGCGAGATGCACGGCTGGCCCACGTTTGCCGTAGACGAGTACCGCTACAAGGTGGGAAACGGCATGCTCAAGCTGGTTGAGCGTTTTATGCCTGCCGAATATGCGGGCGACGGTCGCATGTTTGAGCAGACGCTTGCCGAGTTTAGGGCTTACTACGGCGAGCACAAGGAGGACCACACCGCCCCCTATGCCGGCACGATCGAGATGCTCGACCGCCTACGCGCCGCGGGCGTTCAGCTTGCCGTGCTCACCAACAAGGACCACGTCTCGGCGGCTCCGCTTATTGAGAAGTATTTTGGTTCCGAGCGCTTTGCGCTGGTACAGGGCCGTGTCGATGCGTTTCCTCCCAAGCCCGAGGCGCCTGTTACGCTGCATGCGATGAAAGAGCTAGGCGCCGATCCGGCAACCACACTCTATGTAGGCGATTCCAATGTCGATATCCTGACCGGTCACAATGCCGGCCTCAAGAGCGCCGGTGTCACCTGGGGCTTCCGCGGCCGCGCAGAGCTGGAGGCCGCCGGCGCCGACTACGTGGTGGACACCCAGGACGAGCTCGCGGCGCTGATTCTGGGCGAGTAACGAGCGACACTGCTTAACGCAGCTGCGACAATTCTTCCGCGCGGAAAGCGCATCCCGTTTTGAAGCTCCGGAATGGGATGCGCTTTCCGTTTGAGGCGCATCAGGGAAACCGCATCCCGTTTCAGAGCAATATTCCGGGTCGCACTTTCCGCAACCCACGCCATCCGGAAATCGTGACCCGCTATTCGGCCAAATACCGGCTCGTATTTTCCCGAGCATTCGATGCAACGCTGGCGCAAGGAGTGTCCCCAACTGCCGGCAGAAAAGGAACGTCCCCAAGTGCCGCCCCAATGACTACCATGGCAACGCCGCAGGTAGAGGGCGGACAGCGAGCGGGCACCAGAGCGAACAAATTGGCATGAAAAGAGGACGGCATAGACCTTCTGGTCATGCCGTCCTCTTTGAATGACAAGTTGTCGCTCTGGTGCCCGCGCAGCGTCGAGCAGTTGCGGCGTTTGGTAAAACGCCGCAACAAACTAGCTCAGCATTGCATCCATCATCTCGGAGTTGACAGAGTCGTCGGCAGACCACTCGCCGTCGTCGTTGCAGGTGTACTTGAAGATAACCGTGGTCTTCCTGGGCTCGGTTGCCTTGGTCACATCGACCATAACCTGACCTGCCATCTTGTACAGCTCGTCATCGGAAGGAACCGTATCAAGCGCGGCGACCTTCTCCTGATACTGGGTGGAGAAGTCCTCGACGATCTTGTTCATGGACTTGCAGGTGATGGAGACCTCGGCGGTCGCGACACCCTTGTCCTCGTCGACCGTCACGTCGCCGATCTCGTAGTCAAAGCCTTCGAGATAGGTCTTGGCATACTCCTTGGGATCGATACCCAGCTGCTCGAACTCGTCGCCCGAAGCCTCCTCCAGACCAGAAAGGAACTCGTCGCCACCGTTCTTGACCTCGTCAAACTGAGTCGTAAGATCCTCGGTGATGAGTTCCTCGATCGAAGGGCCTCCACAACCGGAAAGCACGACCACGCATGCAACCAAAACGGCCATGAGGGGCGCAAGCAGCAGCTTCTTTTTCATGTTGTTCCTCCCAATGAGCGGCACCGCGCTTCCCAGACGCGGCGCACGTTGTAATAAGTAAGCCCATACTATCCACTTATTAACACCCTCGACGGCACGAAGGCGCGGTCGGTTCGTTTTAGCGTCCGAACGGTTTGCAAGCCCGCCCAACGTGCAATAAAACGCTTCCCCGCGGTGCAATAAAAAAGGTGGCCGGACAACCCGACCACCTTTGCACATCCTTTGGATGTCGCAGTTTACTTGCGGACGACCTTAACGATGGCGTCACCGGCGGCGACAGCGGAGTCGGCCTCGACGGCGAGTTCGACATCGGCAAACTCGGCGGTGTTGGACACAGCAACGACGACGCAGTCCTTGTAGCCGGCAGCGGCGATCTTGGCGCGGTCGATCTTGAGCATGGGCTGGCCGGCCTTCACGACGTCGTCGGCCTTGACGAAGCCCTCGAAGCCGTCGCCGTTCATGTTGACGGTATCGACGCCAACGTGCACCAGAACCTCGATGCCGCTATCGGACTGCAGGCCCACGGCGTGACCCATGGTGACGGTCACCTTGCCGTCGCAGGGAGCGTAGACCAGATCGTCCTCGGGCCACACGGCGCAGCCCTTGCCCAGGACCTCGCCGCCAAAGACGGGATCGGGCACGTCGGCCATCTTGATGACCTTGCCCTTGACGGGCGAGCACAGCACGTCGGCGCCGGCAGAAGCAGAGATGGAGGACGGAGCAGCGGCAGTCGCGGGCTCAGCCTTCTTCTTGAACATGTCAAACAGACCCATACGTTTTCTCCTCTTGATTAAGCGCAACGTTGTGCGCATGCCTATGGTGATTATAGTGCCAAATGGTTCAAATGCTAAGGTGGGGACTCGAATCGCGAGCCCATCCCAACGCTCCTTGATTGGCAACTTCATCCGAACACTTCCCACATTCATCCGCACATGTGCGGA
>UQSB01000013.1 GCA_900543505.1 uncultured Collinsella sp.
CCTGCGTGGGCGGTGCCATCCGCGACCCGCTGTCGGGCCGCAGCTACGTGTACCAGGCCATGCGTGTCACCGGCGCCGGCGACCCCACCGTCCCCGTGTCCGAGACGCTCGAGGGCAAGCTGCCGCAGCGTAAGCTCGTGACCACTGCTGCCGCCGGCTACTCCAGCTACGGCAACCAGATCGGCCTTGCCACCGGTCAGGTCAACGAACTCTATCACCCCGGCTACGTCGCCAAGCGCATGGAGGTCGGCGCCGTCGTGGGCGCTACCCCGGCAAACCACGTGCGTCGCGAGTGCCCCGCCCCCACCGACAAGATCATCCTGTTGGGCGGCCGCACCGGCCGTGACGGCATCGGCGGTGCCACCGGCTCCTCCAAGACCCAGAACACCGAGTCCATCGAGACATCGGGCGCCGAGGTCCAGAAGGGCAACGCCCCGGTCGAGCGCAAGCTGCAGCGCCTGTTCCGCCGCGGCGATGCCTGCCGTCTGATCAAGCGCTGCAACGACTTTGGCGCCGGCGGTGTCTCGGTCGCTGTAGGCGAGCTTGCCGACGGCCTGTATGTCGACCTTGATACCGTGACCAAGAAGTACGACGGTCTTGACGGCACCGAGCTCGCCATCTCTGAATCCCAGGAGCGCATGGCCTGCGCCGTCGCCGACGGTGACGTCGAGGAGTTCATGGGCTACGCCGCCGAGGAGAACCTGGAGGCGACCGTTATCGCCGAGGTTACCGCCGAGCCGCGCATGCGCATGGCCTGGAACGGCGTCGCCATCGTCGATCTGTCCCGCGAGTTCCTCAACTCCAACGGTGCGCCCAAGCACCAGGTCGCCCACGTCTGCGCCCGCAGTGTGTGGCAGCCCAGCTGGGCCGGTACCACGCTCGCCGAGCGCATGACCTCGCTCGTCACCGACCTCAACGTCGCTTCCAACAAGGGCCTTTCCGAGCGCTTCGACTCCACCATCGGCGCCGCGACCGTGCTTATGCCTTTTGGCGGCAAGACGCAGCTCACCCCGAGCTCGGCCATGGTCGCCAAGTTCCCCGTGGACGGCGAGACCACCACAGCGAGTGCCATGGCATGGGGCTTCAACCCCTATTTGATGGAGGCCGACCAGTTTGCGGGCGCCTACCTGTCCGTGGTCGAGTCCATCGCCAAGCTCGTTGCCGCCGGCTTTGAGCACAAGCGCGCCTACCTCTCCTTCCAGGAGTACTTCGAGCGCCTGCGCACCGAAGCAGAGCGCTGGGGCAAGCCCATGGCTGCCGTCCTGGGTGCCCTTATGGCCCAGGTCGACCTGGGTGCCGGTGC
Organism: uncultured Collinsella sp.; assembly: GCA_900543505.1. Classification (GTDB taxonomy): domain Bacteria; phylum Actinomycetota; class Coriobacteriia; order Coriobacteriales; family Coriobacteriaceae; genus Collinsella. The sequence goes on from UQSB01000013.1 coordinate 1,304, forward strand.
CATCGGCGGCAAGGACTCCATGAGCGGTTCGTTTGAGGACGAGACCGGCGAGCTCAACGTTCCGCCGACCCTGATCAGCTTCGCCGTCGCCGTGGGCAAGGCCGCCCGCGCCGTCTCGCCCGAGTTCAAGGGCCTCACGCACCGCGTCGTCCGCATCGCCCCCGCCACCTACGGCGAGGATTACCGCCCCGACGCCCAGCAGCTGCTCGCCGCGTTTGACGCCGTCGAGGCGCTCACCGCCAACGGCAACGCCCTGGCCATCTCCACGCCCGGCTACGGCTGCGGCGCCGAGAGCCTCTTTAAGATGTGCGTCGGCAACCAGATCGGTATCGAGCTTGCCGAGGATGTGGACGTGGAGAGCCTCTTCACCCCGCTCTACGGTAGCTTTATCGTCGAGCTCGCCGAGGATGCCGAGCTGCCCGAGGTCGCCGACGGCGTTGTCGTCGAGCCCCTGGGCACCACCGTCGAGGGCTATGTCATCGACACCGGCTCCGAGGTCATCGAGCTCGCCGAGCTCCAGGAGGCCTGGGAGAGCGGCATCGAGGGCGTCTTCGCCTACCGCAGCGCCGGCAAGACCCCCGAGGTCGAGACCATCGACTTCCGCACCAAGGATATCCACGTGTACGGCGGCGCCAAAATCGCCCGCCCGCGCGTGATTATCCCGGTGTTCCCCGGCAACAACTGCGAGTACGACAGCGCCCGCGCCTTCCGCGCCGCCGGCGCCGAGGCCGACACCTTCGTGATCAACAACCTCACGCCCGAGGCTGTTGCCGAAAGCACCCACGAGCTTGCCCGTCGCATCCGCCAAAGCCAGATCGTCATGATCCCCGGCGGCTTCTCGGGCGGCGACGAGCCCGACGGCTCCGCCAAGTTCATCACGGCGTTCTTCCGCGCTCCCGAGGTCACCGAGGCAGTTCGCGACCTGCTCAAGGCCCGCGACGGCCTGATGCTGGGCATCTGCAACGGCTTCCAGGCCCTGATCAAGCTCGGCCTGGTACCCTACGGCGACATCGTCGACGCCACGCCCGATGCGCCCACGCTGACGTTCAACACCATCGGTCGCCATCAGAGCCGCCTGGTGCGCACCCGCATCTCGTCCAACCTGTCCCCGTGGCTGTCGCAGTGCAGCCTCGACGACCCCTACACCGTCGCCATCAGCCACGGCGAGGGCCGCTTTGTCGCCAACGACGAGGTGCTCGCCCAGCTGATCGCCAACGGCCAGGTCGCCACGCAGTACGTGGGCGAGGACGGCAAGCCCAGCATGGACCTTTCCGTCAACCCCAACGGCTCCGCACTCGCCATCGAGGGCATCACGAGCCCCGACGGCCGCGTCCTGGGCAAGATGGGCCATGCCGAGCGTCGCGGCGACAACCTGTACCGCAACGTGCCCGAGCATGTCCCCGGCGACAAGTTCATGCCGATCTTTGAGAGCGGCGTAGCCTACTTCGCCTAAGCCTTTCCCATCGGGTACAATCCCCTCGGGTAACAACACCCGCCACCGACACATCCGGTGGCGGGTTCTTTTTTGCTTCGCGCATGTAGGAAGGACATCATGGAAAGCCGCAAGCCGTATCTCGCCACCCTGCCCGGACTCATCCTGGGCTGTCTTGTTTGCTGTGCACTCTGGGGATCGGCCTTTCCCTGCATCAAGATCGGCTACGCACTCTTTGGGATCCCGGCGCACGATAGCGCCTCGCAGCTACTCTTTGCGGGCTTGCGCTTCACGCTTGCCGGCGCCCTGGTTATCGTTGGGATGAGTGCGGCCCAACGCCGCCCCCTCATTCCGCAGGCTCGCGACATCAAGCCCATCTTTGTCTTGTCGCTCTTCCAGACTATCGGGCAGTACTTCTTTTTCTATCTGGGCCTCTCGCGCGCCAGCGCCATGTCGAGCTCCATCATCGAGGCCAGCGCCAACTTCCTCGCAATCCTCTTTGCCGCCCTGGCGTTTCGCACCGAAAAGCTCGATGCGGCCAAGGTGCTCGGCTGTGTACTGGGCTTTGCCGGCGTCGCGCTCGTCAACCTTTCGGGCGCGGACGGCACCTTTGGCTTTGCGCTCGACGGCGAGGGCTTTATCCTGGCCTCCACCGTCGCGGGTGCCCTGTCGACCTGCCTGATCGGCATCTTCTCGCGCGAGCACGACGGTGTCTTGCTTGCCGGGTGGCAGTTCTTGGTCGGCGGCCTGGTCCTCACCGCCATCGGGTTTTTGATGGGCGGCGCGCTCTCCCCCACCGCGATCATCCCCGCCATCGCGCTCATTATCTATATGGCACTCATCTCCGCCATCGCGTACTCGCTATGGTCGCGCCTGCTTGCCGTCAACCCCGTCAGCCGCGTCTCGGTCTTTGGGTTTATGAACCCCGTCTTTGGTGTGCTGTTGAGTGCGCTGCTGCTCGGCGAGGGCGCCGGCACGAGCCCCGTTACCGTTATAGTCGCCCTGCTGTTGGTCTGCGGCGGCATCATCATCGTCAACAGGCCTAAAAAGGCCTAGCGAACTGCCCTTATTTAGCAGAGGGGATTCACATACTTTAGTTTAATGGAATACATCGGAGAGCCGAGGGCCACCATGCACGCAAGCGTGCGCCCCTATTTCTAGCGTATCTGGACGCCAGCTTTCTTCTTCTCGTACTTTACGCGGTAGAGCTCCGCGTCGGCGGCGCGAAGCAAATCTTGCCAGGTATCGACACCATCACCGACCCGTGCATAGCCGATGGACATCCGCAACAGATACGGCACCTCGGCGCGTGCGAGTTCATCGTTGATTGCCGCGCACAGACGCATGATGTCCTGTTCCGCCGCTGCCTTTTGGAGCACCACGAACTCATCGCCGCCATAACGTGCGATAAAGCCACCAGCCGGCGAACAGGCATCCTTGAGCGCCGTCGCAACAACCTGAAGAGCGTGGTCGCCCTCCACATACCCATAGAGATCGTTAATCTGCTTAAAGCCGTCGGCGTCCATCATAAGCAGATATACATCTTCGGCCTGATCCACATTTGAGAAGAGCGACAGCATATAGGTCTCAAAACGGTTGCGATTGTTAAGTCCAGTCAACGGGTCGGTCGAGATGAGCTGCTCCTGGTAGATGATGTAGAGCAGCAACATGCTAATCATTATGCCGACACAAAGGCCGGGCACCGAGTATACGACCTGAAAGGTACCGCCCACCAGGGCCGGAATGGCGAAAAATGCCAAGGTTCGATAGATGGCCTTCGTCTGCAGGCTCTCGACCCTGCGAGATTGCACAAATGCATGCAGGGACGTATGTATAACGTAACAGTAGCTGACGATGGGCTGGATCATATAGGCAAAGCCGCGACGATACACGCCCTGCGAATCGATATAGAACAGGGCTTGCGTCCAGTAACTGGTAAACGCCAGCACGACCACCAGAGCCGTAGGCAACGCTACAAGCACCACCCTATAGCGCGAGGTCAAAAGGCGAGAACCCTGCACCGTCTCGGAATAGATAAACCAAATGAGACACGCGATAGCAAAGAGCGAAAACGAAACCGCGTTGGAAATCCAGTTGGCAGCAATGCCCAACGTGCCGTCCACACCGTCCGAAAGCGTCCAGATCATATCGAATAATATGTACGCAGCAGACGTGTAGCCCAGCATGCTAAACAAAAGCTGCTGGGTGCTCGAGAACAGGGAGCGACGGCTTCGTACGGCAAGCCCGATAAGAACAATCATGCATAGCACGAATATCTCAATCTTGAGTGCCTTAACCACTAGCGCCATCCCTTCAATATCCAAGTGGTCAGAATCGCCCAATTCGAATCAGGGCAATAAACACCCCTTTACTCCGCAGGGGTAAAGGGGATAATAGCAGAGCGCCCGAACATCACTGCAAAACAGTTTCTGTTCGGGCGCCCATACGGCGCGAATTGCACACGCCGGCATCATTGATGGGTATCGATTGCTACTCGCCATCGATGTCAGTCGCGACGGCCTCCTCTATGGCCTCGACACCGACAGGCGACAGATCCTCCTTGCCTTGGCAGAACTTCTTGTCGACCCAGCCAGTCAGAATCGGAGCCATGATCGCCGTGATGATAACGGCGGTGGCGATCTGAGCGTACGCGATGGGCGCAAGCTCGGCGTAGCGCGGTGCGACCTCGGCGAGGGCAACCGGTGTGGTCATAGCCGTGCCGGCAATGGTGGAGCAAGCCACAGCGGCCTTGCCATTGCCGCCGCACAGACGCTCGAACGCAAAGGTGATGGGACCGACGACAAACAGCGTGACAAGGCCCAGCAAGATGCCGGAAATACCGCCGGTGATAAAGCTCGACAGGCTCATGGACGCACCGAGCTGAAATCCGATGACGGCAATCGCGGGATTGGCACCGGGAACCAGCAGGTTCTTGATAAACGGGAACAGGTTGCCCAGAACCATGCCAATAACGAGTGGCAAGATGGAGCCGATAATGGTGCCAATGGGAATGTTGGCGAGGCCGGAAACACCGAGGATGATCATCGTGACGGCGGGGCCAGCCGTAAAGAACAGGATACCGACGGCGCCCTGCTCAGACTCATCACCGAACTCGCCCATGATGCCCGTATAGAGCGCCATGTTGCAAAACGTGATGCCGCCGATGATAGACACGGAGCTCAGACCCAGGAAGTTGTCGTTAAAGAAATATGCCACGCCCAGGCCGAGAGCCGCTGCGACGACCAGCTTGGGGATCAGCACGACGATACCGGTCTTGATGGCACCCGGCGTGGACTTAAAGCTGATGCCGGCGCCCACAAACAGCAGGATCGCGGCGACGATGGCATTGGAGCCACCGCGGCAGGCAGCCGTAAAGAAGCCGCCGATCTCAAAAACCTGCGGGCAGAAGGTGTTGAGCAAAAGACCGACGATCATCGGATAGATCATGATGTCGCCCGGGATGCGCGGGACCTTGAATTTCTTTTGCTCGTTGGCGGTCGCTTCCTGTGCCATGAAACCCCCATTTCCGCTGACGGGGTACAAAAGCCCACGTCACGCTTTGCTACAGTAAAGTTTGACCATGGTACCAGAAGAAATAGACCAGCTCGGTGAGAAATTCGATTCGTTGGACAGGGGCGCTAAACGTGCCCCGCTCTTATATGAGGCTCAAAACGATATAGAACACGATGCCCGAAACACAGCACCACAGCATCGATTTTGTCTTGACCGCCACGGCCACGACGCCGGCAGCCGCAATCCAGGGAACCAAGGCAGGCCAGGGTCCCGCGTCGAACGCGCCGGGGCTCACCAAGTCGTTGGCGACCAGCGCGGCAAAGGCAGCGGGCGGGATATAACCCAGGGCCTCGGTAATGCGGGGCGACAGCGTTCTCCCGCGCAAGGCAAACGCCGGCGCGATGCGAAAGAACGCGATAGCAGCCCACGACGACAGCCACAGAACCAAGAACTCGTTAACGGGCATCGCGGGCACCTCTTCCGTCAAATACAGCATCGCACGCCAACGCAATGGCAATGCCGGCCACGACGCTTGCCGGCACGGCAATATTCGTGAGGCCCAAGAACTTGCATACGGCGACGGACACCGCGCCCGAAACCGCCGCGACAACGTTGCCGCGCGACAGCCGCTGCGAAAAGAGCAGGCAGATAAAGAGCGAGGTGCAGACAAAGGCTGCAATGGCGGTGGGAACATCGACAACGGCGCCGACGATGGCGCCCATCGTACACGAAACGCCCCATGTTGCGATGAGAATCACGTTGAGCACGAAGGACTCGCGCGGGCCCCAATCCTCCCCTTCAACCAACTTGGCAAGCGAGATGCCATATGCCTCCTCGGTAAGTGTCGCGGCAACAGCCAGCGTCTGACGCTTCGAGGCACCCGTCAGATGCGGCGCGATCGATGCCGAGTAAAGCGCAAAGCGCGAGGAGATTGCGGCGACGCTCGCGACGATCGACGCCGCAGGCACACCTGCCAGCCACAGATTGCAGATCATAAACTGCCCGCTGCCCGTCACGAACGTGCTGCTCAGAGCAAAGACCATCCAGGGTTCCATTCCCGTCTGCCCCATGATCATTCCGCACGGCGCGCCTATTGCAACATAGGTAAGCATCACTGGCCAGACGGTTCTAACGATTTTGAGCACCATACGCTTCTCATCCTGACAAGGTCTCCGAGCCGCATGTAGCGACACGGCAGAATCATCATCCGACAGCAACCGAGTTCACCTACAATTGCCACCGGATCGAAAGACACAACTTTTTAGGAAGTCATTATGACAGCTATCGATCGAGACCGGGCGCGCGCGGCCTTCAAAAGCTACACCGATGCCTACGACGCCACTAACCCACGCATCGCGCTCAAAATCGAGCATACGTACCACGTGGCCGAGGCATGCGATGCCGTAGCACGCGAGCAGGGCTGGTCGTCAGAAGATATTGACCTGGCATGGCTTTGCGGCCTGCTACACGATATGGGCCGCTTTGAGCAGTTGCGGCGCTGGGACACCTTTAAGGACGCCGAGAGCATGGGCCATGCAGCGCTGGGCATCGAGGTCCTCTTTGGCGAGAATCCCGCCGATGCACCCGCCGTAACGAGCATCCGCGACTTTATCGATGACCCGGCAGAGGACGAACTGATCCGCGCGAGCATCGCCCACCACAGTGATTTTCGCCTGCCCACGGAACTCGACACCCGTACACGGAGCTTCTGCGAGATCGTGCGCGATGGCGACAAGATCGACATCATGCGCACCATCGCCGACAGCACCGTCGACACCATCCTCAAGGTGGATGAGGACACGTTTCTCGCCAGCCACTTCTCGACACCGGCGCTTACCGCCTTTGACGAGCATCGCTGCGTCGCGCGTGACGAGCGCAACGAGCCGGCGGACTACCTGGTGGGGCTCATCTGCTTTATGTTTGAGCTCGTCCATCCGGCAAGCCGTGCACTGGCGCGCGAGCAAGGCGATATCTATCGCCTGCTCGACGCGCCCTTTGGTATCACGCGACCCTTTACCGACCCCGCCGCGCAGGCAACCTGGAGCCGCCTTAAGGACGAGCTGCGCCGCTGGCTGGCAAGCGCTTAGCACTCGAGCTGAGCCAGCAGTTCCTCAACGATCTCAACGGCATCGCCGACGACCTTGTACTGGGCGGCACCGAAGATGGGGGCATCCGGGTCCTCATTGATGGCGACAATGCACTCCGCCCCACCGATGCCGGCGAGATGCTGGATAGCGCCCGAGACACCGATGCTCACGAGGAGCTTGGGCGAGACCGATACACCCGTCTGGCCAATTTGGTGGCGACACTCCAGCCAGCCGGCCTCCACCACGGGGCGCGTGCAGCCAAGCTCGGCACCCAGAGCCTCGGCAAGCTTTCGCATCAGCGGTAGGTTTTTCTTGGAGCCGATGCCGCGGCCCACCACGACTAGACGCTCGGCATCGGCAATTGAGGCCTGCTGTCCCCACTCCTCGGCGGGAATCGAGATCTCGACACAGGCCTTAACGTCATCCGCTAGCACTACCTGGGCAATCGTGCCGGAGCGGCTATAGTCAAACTCGGGCGCCTTAAAGATGCCGGGGCGCACCGTTGCCATCTGAGGACGGTGGTTGGGGCAGATAATGGTGGCCATCAGGTTGCCGCCAAACGCCGGGCGCGTCTGCTGCAGCAGACCCGTCTCCGTATCCATCGAAAGCACCGTGCAATCGGCCGTAAGGCCCGTCTGCAAGCGCACGGCCACACCGGGCGCCAGCTCGCGACCAAAGGCGGTCGCGCCGTACAGAATGGCCTCGGGCTTGCGCTCGGCTACCAAATCGCAGATCAAGCGGGCGTAGACCTCCGCGTCGTTCTGACGCAGGCGCTCGTCACGACAGACCAGAACTTCGTCCGCACCGGCGCAAATCAGATGCTCCAGGTCCCCGAGTGAGCCCTCGGGGCTCATGCCGACCAGCGCCACCAGACGGCAGCCGCGGGCATCGGCAAGCTCGCGCCCCTTGCCCATGAGCTCGAAGGCCACGGATGCAACGGCATCGTGCTCGTCAGTCTGCACGAAGATCCAGATGTCTCGATATGCGTCAAGATCTGCCGCGCCGGCAGCCTCGTCGCGCTCAATCGAGATGGCGTTGACGGGGCAGGCGTCGACGCACCCACCGCACAGGATACAGCCGTCGGTTACGCGGGCACAGCGATTGGGGCGCTCACCCTCCACCACAATGCCGCCCGAGGCGCAGGCGCGAACGCAGCGACCGCAGCCGATACAGGCTTCGCCATCGATAATCAGCCCGCTCATCTATGCCATCCCCTCGATAATCTTGGCAAGTTTTACCGCCTGCTCGGACGCCGTTCCCTCAACGGCCTCGCACGTTTGGTCACGGTCGGGCACAAACGAGCGCACGACCTGCGTCGGTGATCCGGCAAGGCCGCAACGCGAGGGATCGGCGTTTACGTCGGCAGCGCTGGCCACACGCACGTCTGCATCCTCGGCCGCACGAATACCGGCAATGCTCGGCATACGCAGCTGGCCAATCTCCTTGGCAGTCGTCATCGCGCACGGCATCTCCAGATACACCGTCTCCTCGCCGGCATCGCAGCCGTGAACAAGCGCCAGTGAACCACAGGTCGTAAAGCCCGCGCTCTGCACGCAGCTCACGTCGGTCACGCAGGGAATCTCAAAGGCACCGGCCAGCTCGGGGCCGATCTGGGCCGTATCGCCGTCCACTGCCATCTTGCCGCAGATGAGCAGGTCAAAGTCCTCATCGAGTGCCTCGATGCCGCATTTGAGGGCATAGGTGGTGGCTAGGGTATCGGCGCCCGCAAAGGCTCGGTCGGTCAGCAGCAGCGCGTCGTCGGCACCGCGGGCGATGCAGTCGCGCAGCAGCGACTCGGTCGCGGGGATGCCCATCGACACCACCGTTACGCGCACGTCCATGCCAAAGCCGATAAAGTCGTCTTTCAGCGCCAGCGCGCATTCCAAAGCGCTCGCATCAAAGGGATTAATGACCGCCTGCTTGCCATCGCGCACGATGGTATTGGTCTTGGGGTCCATCTTGACCTCGGTGCTGCCCGGCACGGCCTTGACGCACACCACCATATGGAAATCGCTCATCTTCACACGCCCCCTTTCTGGACGAGCTCATCCAAGAGCTTCTCCGCAAACAGGTTGCCGCGACCCAGCTGCCCGTCGGGATCGAGCTGGAGCTTGAGCCGCGCCGACTCGACCATGGCCTCGTGACCGTACATCGTCTCCAAGAAGCCCGCCTTGATCTTGCCGACGCCGTGTTCTGCGGAGACGGCGCCGCCCATGGCCGTGACCTCGGAAGCCCACTGGGCAAAGAGTTCTCCGCCGCGGCGATAATCCTGCGCATCGCGCGGCAGGATGTTCACATGCAGATGGTTGTTACCGATGTGCCCCCAGGCGGCAGATTCAAGCCCACTTTCGGCCAACGTGCGGCGATAAAGGGCGATGACATCGGCAAGGCGTGCATTGGGCACCGACATATCCGATCCCAGCTTGGTAATGGTGGGGTCGGTGCGGCGACGCTCGTCGATGAGCATGTTGACGCTCTCGGGCACCGCGTGGCGGAAGAACCGCTGGCACTCGCGATCGACTTCGGTGCGGGCGACCCATGTCGCATCGTCGCGGCCGCCCGCAAGCTCCAGCACCCATCCCAAGTGGTACAGCTCCTCGGTCGCCTGCGCCTCGTCATCGCAATCGAGCTCCACGTAGACACATACCTTGGCCTCTTTGTCGAGCGCCGGCAGCGAGGCAAACGCCGTCGACTGCTCGCGCTGGCGACGTAGAATATCCAGGGCGCCAGCATCGAAGTACTCGATGGCAGCCGCATGGGACAGGACAGGGCGCACGGAATCGGTAAAGGACACCGCCTTGTCCTCGCTATCGAAAAAGCAACTCACACCCCAAACGACCGCAGGCGCCGCCTGCAGGGCAATCTCGAGCTCGGTGATAACGCCGAGCGTGCCGCACGCGCCGATAAAGAGGTCGATGGCGTCCATATCGTCCGCAACGAAATAGCCTGAGGCATTTTTTGTCTCGGGCATGGTATAGCCGGGAAGATCGAGCTCGAGCGTACGGCCCTCTGCCGTCACGAGCGACAGGTGGCGGCCCTGGGCAAAAGCCTCGCCGCGCTGAAGCTCAAGCAAATCGCCATCAGCCAGCGCGACGTGGAGTCCCGTGATATGCGGGCGCATGGGGCCGTAAGCGTAGCTGCGGGCGCCGGAGGCGTTGCATGCCGCCATGCCACCTAGACAGGCAGATGCCTCGGTGGGATCGGTGGGAAAGAACTGCTCGGGGGACTCTTGGAACTCCTCGTAGGCCTCAAGCGATGCCTGGTCCCAACCAGCGGTCGGCAGTACCTTCTTGCTCAGCTGCTTACGCAGCTCCGAGAGCACAACGCCCGGCTCCACGCGCAGCAGAAATTGGCCTTGTTCATCGCGGCGAAGGCCCAAGTAGCGATTCATAGGGGAAGTATTGAGGATATGCCCACCGTGGGGCACGGCACCGGCGGCAAGGCCGGTTCGGGCGCCCTGAACCGTTACCGGGACACGCTCGGCATGAAGCGTTTCCAAAATGGCACGGACCTCGTCTTCCGTTGTCGGAAACGAGATGCTCGATGCTTCGCCCGATGCACGAGATTCATCGCGGCCATACTCTTCGAACTCATCAGTGAAGGGTTTAATGGTTGCAGACACGCGAACTCCCCCTTTAGCTAACTACAGTGTTTGCAGGGAGATGTTACCGCATCGTTTCGTCGACGTGTTCGAGACCGTCTCCATAATTGGCGATTTTTACGTTTGTGCAATTCGGCGAACGGCAAGGCTTCCTCGGCAGACGATGCTTTTGACACATATCGCCCCGCCGTCGCCGACCGCTCGATTGTCGCTCGAAAAAAGTTGAAGTAATTTTTTCCACCTTTTACCTGCGGAGATGTCAATCCGTCAAGCATTTGGTCAGAAATTGGTCAAGTAGCGGCTGATACGGTCGGCGTCGACAGCCAAAACCGATAGAAGTTTGGCCCCAGAAGCAGGGAGGTTCCCATGGCATATTACTGGCCCCAGTACGGCGTCGCCATCGAGGTCGACGACGATCCCTATCTCCTGCCTTTCGACGAAGAGGCGTTCCCCGATACGGCGGTCTACCACGTCACCACCGATGTTATCTGCGACCCCGAGTCGTTCTCGGCGCTCGCCCACCACATCGCGCGTATCCACGACATCGAGCTCCCTCACGACTTTGACGAGCTCATCTACTCGCGCCGCCTGATGCTTCACATGCTCTTTGGAGCGGACCCGTCCACGTTCGCACGTGTCTACACCACCAAGGACGCCGCATGAGTGCGAAGAAGCCGCCCCGCCTTGCAGGACTGGGGCGTCGCAAGAAACTCGTCGTTGTCTGCCTGGCTATCGTCTGCGCCCTCATCGCCGTAGGGCTATACGCCTGGCAGTCGCAGCCCGTGCCCGAAGCGGGCGCCTCAGTCACGACGGCAGAGGGTAAATCGCGACAAGAAATCCAAGATGAGCTCGATGCCATCGTCCGCGACAACATGATGACGATTTCGGTCGCGCCGGTCGCTCAGCTACAGGAGGACGGCAAGCTGCGCGTCAACGTGCAAAACGTCCAAGACAATAAATTTCCCCAGCGATTCCGCGTCATCCAAAACGACGAGACCATGTACGAATCCGGTGTGGTCGAGACCGGCAAGACAATCGAGACGTGCCCCGCCGGCGACATCAAAGAAGGCGAGGCGTACATCGAGATCCAGGCACTCGATGCCAAGACCCTCGACAGCCACGGCAATCCGACACGTGTCAAGGTACGGGTTGAGCAAGCCGAGAACTAGCTTTTTCGGCCGACGCGGCACCGCACGCAATTCACCAGCATTCGTCCAATCATCGCGGGGACGGCCCGCGGCGAATAGAAAGGAACGACCATGGACATCACCAGGAACATGAACGGAGCCAGAGCGCTCGTCGTGGGCGCAGGGCTCGCGCTCGCGCTCGCAATGGGCGCCGCCCCGACGCCAGCTCTGGCAGCCGGGCGCGTTGGAACCACGAAAGTAATGGTCAGGACCGAGATCGACAACGTAGAGTTCAAAGTTCCGACGGTTATTCCCTTCGTCGCCAAGGCCGACGGCACGCTTCAGGGCCCCTCAGAAGACGCGACCACCATCGACAATCATTCGGCCTACGGCATCCATGTCACCAACATGAAGATCGACGCCATGAACACCTGGACCATTGCCGCCGACGCCAAGGCCGGAACCGCGCAGAATTCCATCGACTTTAAGGTCGGCCCCGACGGCGCACTCCAGAACGCCAGCGCCGCAATGCAGGAGACGGGCCTCGATCTTTCCAAGAATGCAGCCTTCGACATGGGCTACCAGGGCATTGCCGGCGGCACGGACAAAATTAAGCTCAAGACAAGCGGAAACGTCGCCCGCGTCACGCGCGACATCTTCCGCGTAACCGGCGAAGGCGATCAAGTTGCAACGATCACCTGGACGGTCGAGCCCGGTGCGCACACGGCATAAGGCCGTCGCCCTGGCCACCGCCGTCAGTATCCTAGCGTTTGGGCCAGCCATGGCCTTTGCCCAGCAAGAACAGGCGCAGGCCGCCACGCAAGTGACGGTCGACCTCTCGGAGCTCGACCGCGGCAACTGCAAGGAACCGTTGGCACAGACAGACGACAGACGATGGCTCTTGGCAGCAGGCGCCACGACAGCAGGCGCGGGAACCGCCGGCCTCGGTCTGCACATCAAACGCAGCCAGAAACGAAACACGGACAGGCCGCACTAAATTAGCTAAGGAGACCCCATGGCATCGAAGAACCTTTTGCCCGTCGTCGCACTCTGCGGCGCGCTCGCAACCGGAACGCCTGTCGCCGCTTGGGCGACTCCCGTCATGGCAGACTCCTTACCAGCAGCCCTAAGCTCCGCACCAAATCCGTCGAGCGCCATTGCGTGCAAGCGTTTTTCGTTCGCACAGGCCGCAATCTCAACCTCGGGATGCCTTCGTCGTAATACGGACGGCTCGATAGTCGTGGATATCAATCGTTCGAACAAGGCAAACGGCTCCCAGGCGGGGTGCGCCGTCTGCACGTGGCGCTCGATTGTGCTCGATGCAGATGGCGATCCGTGCGATTTGGGGTTGCGCATCGATATCGCTTCGGTCGATGACTCGGCGAACGGAGCGAAGGTCGCCTTCGACGGTGCGTTTTTCGAGAAAGGAGGCGGTATATGTCTGGGCTGCGCCGCCGCGAATGCAGACGATGTGCAGCCCACCCTCTCATTCACGGCATCGCTGCGGCTGACCAAGGCGGGCACCGATGCCATCGCGGCGGGAGAAGCATCCCTGCTGTTCTACGCCGCCAGCACCGAAGACACAGACATTCATTTCGAGAAGCCGGCCGGATCGCTCAGCCTTACGCGCGGGACGGAGGCAGGCCCTATTGCGATCGATACCCACACGCTAGGCAGGCAACGCATTCTTGCCGACCCGGCGCTTCTCGAGATGGAGTGGAACGGATCCGGAGCCGTCGGGATTGTCCCCTCCGCGCTTGACGCCAAGACGCTCCCCTCAAACGACGAACCCATCAACGCAACCATACAAGAAGAGAGCACGGACAAAGAAGCAGGTGCGGGCGACACGCCGTCGCCGACAAACAGCGTCCCAGCTTCTTTCGAAGCACCGAATGAGCCCGCTACCGGTCCAAACGATCCCGAGCTCGCGGACAGTCTGGGGCTTGCTGATCCTCAGGAGATCGATGAAGGTAACTGCTGCGTGCTTGCCGCCCTCGACCACACAGAGGTCATCGATGCTGCAAACATCGAAGTTGCCGCCGCCAATCAGCCCGTCCGCAAGTCGGCCATCATCGCATTTCCCGAATCCATCGAAGTCGTCTTTTTGCCATCGGGCGAGGTCGTGGCCCCAACACTGCTCACCTTGTTGGGCGCCAAGAATACTCGAAACGAAATTAAAAAGGTCACGGTTGTCGACCCTGCAACCACCGCTAAACTGCGTCTATACGCCGTTGCCCCAGACGGAGGCAAGACCTTGGAATTCGATGGCGACACACTTCTAGCCTGGCGACGTCTGGACATTATGCAAGACGTCTCGTATCAGATCGAACTCGAAGGGTTTGATCGTGCCCGCGATGCCAATATCATCGCCGCGGCTATTGAATCCCCGCAGCGGCTTATGACACTGCGCTTTGACTACTACCCCTATGTCCCGACAACCACCTGAGGCTTAAATGCTGCGCATCATTCCTAATACCACTTATATAACGTATTAGATGAGTCGCGATGTGCCTCGCATTTCGTTCTGCTACGATTGCCACGTTGGCATCAATACAGGAGGGCTCATGCCGGGCTTGGGAACAATCATCAACGTTGCGCTTTTAGTTGCGGGCGGTCTTTTGGGATTAGCGGGCGGCCGCTTCATTACACCGCGCATCCAAGACACGCTCATGAAAGCATCGGGGCTGTGCGTCCTGTTTATCGGCCTGGGCGGCACCATGCAAAAGATGCTCATCATCGATGGAAAGGCGCTAGCGACCACCGGTACCACCATGCTCATCGTCTCATTTGCGCTCGGTTCGCTCATCGGCGAGGCCATCAACTTGGAGGCCTCCATCGAGAACCTTGGCGAATGGCTCAAGCGCAAGACTGGCAGTGAGGGCGATAACGAGTTCACCAACGCTTTTGTCTCGACTTCACTCACCGTGTGCATCGGCGCCATGGCCATTGTGGGATCGATCCAGGACGGCCTGCTCGGCGACTGGTCAACGCTTGCCCTCAAGGGCGCACTGGACTGCATCATCGTCTGCACCATGACGGCCTCGCTTGGCCGCGGCTGCATCTTCTCCGCCCTGCCCGTCGCCGTGTTCCAGGGGACGATCACGTTGTTTGCCGGCGCGCTCTCCCCCATCATGACCACAGCAGCCCTCAACAGCCTTTCGCTCGTAGGCTCCATGCTCATCTTCTGCGTCGGCGTCAACCTCATCCGTCCTCAGACCTTCCGCACGGCCAATATGCTTCCCTCCGTCGTCATCGCCGTCATATACGCCCTCCTGTTCTAAATCTATCAACGCAGCGGTATCTCGAACATCTGTTTGATGCTGTGCTATGATATGAGGTCACCGTAGCTGCGTTCGAGAGGAGGAGCGGTGGCCGACCAGGACATCAAGATGCTCATCGAGCGCATTATGGCCGAGGCCCGGACCCATCAGTCCGCCCGCTTCTCAAACGAAACCTACGCAGACGAGCCGATTCTCAAAACCGGCCGACAGATGCAGAATTTCCTCCCCGACCAGTACCGTAAAATGCGCGAGATATCGCGCTGGCAGGATGACCCCAAGGGCGGTGCGGGCCGCTGGCTTTCGGAAGCCGAGCTTTTTTACCGCCAGGGCCTGCTGATGGCCGACTTTGAGGACGACTGTCCCTACAACGGCACCTTTAAGTCGTACTTTCCCACCTACAACGCCATGAGCGACCGGCAACTGCGCGGCTACTTTACCTGGCGTGCCCAAGTGCGCCGCGGAACCGTCGAGGAAACGTCTACGTCCTTTGCCTTTCTGTATCTCTATGAGCTGATCTGCGGCATTGGCGTAGATAATCCACTCGATGGTTTTAACAAGATCAAGGCTTTTTGGGATGTCTATCGCGCCTTCGAGCCCGGCATCGACCGGTTTGCGCGCGTGTGGCTGCAAGATTACGCCGTGTTCCACGGGCTCGACCCCAAGCTGCTTCGCGACTCTAAAACCGTCATGTTCGATAACGCCCTTATCGAACTGCGGCGCGCGGCACGAGACCTTGTACCGGCACCGTCCGGCCAGACCCCTAAGCGTCGCAAAACCTCCGAGCCCACGCTCCCCCTTCCGCCCGATGAGGTGCGCGAGGAGCGACTCATGGCCGCCATCAACGCCCTCTCCACGTACAACCTAAGTAGCTCGCGGCTCGACCGCAGCCACCACCGCGATCTGCGCCACGTGGCGTGCGCCGTGTATGTCCGCATGGCGCGCTACTATGACACGCACCGAAAGACCGGCATCGTGGCAAGTTTATTTGGGGAGGAGACGGCCATGCCCTACACCATGTTTGCCTCGGCCGTATTCTTTGCGCCCGAGCGCCACGAGGACTGCGAATACCGTCTGGACCCCATCCATATCTACCGTTGCCAAAACGGTTTTTGGGAATGCATGCGGATTCACGGCAGCAGACAAAAGAGCAGCAAACTTGGCGAGATGATGCGCGCCTGCGACCAACGCCTGCGCCTGGCCCTGGACCCTGCCCATCCCCTTAAGGAAGAAAAGGTCCCCAAATATCTGGCCAAGATTATCGATGACGAGATTGTGACATGGCTTTCGTGGGACGCTGCACACCAGCCCGTCAAGATCGATATCGATTTGAGCCAGCTGGGGCACATTCGGAGCGCTGCCGCACAAACGCGCGAAGCGCTTTTGATTGACGAGGAACGCGAGGACGGCGCGTCCGCAGAAGCCGAGGCAGCGGACTCAGGGCAACCGGAAGCCGAGCCCGTAGCCGACGCGACGGTCGAGGCGGTCGCGGCGGCCGCAGGGCAGGACGAGTCCGACGAGCCGACCATATCCACCGAACAGTTTGGTGTCGTGGCACCGCTTCTCGCGCCGACGCCCGCGTTCGCAGCGGCTGCGCCCGCTGACGCCACGAACGAACTCGCGCTCGCCGCAGACGCCTATCTCCGCGCGCTGCTCGAGCACAACGCAGTACAGGCGGAATCGGCGGTAGTGCAATCGGAGCAGAGCGAGGACATGCTCGTCGATACCATCAACGAGGCGCTCTTTGACCTGGTGGGCGACACCGTAATTGAATTTAGCGCGGCAGGGCCGCAGATTATCGAGGACTACGAAGCAGACGTGAGAGGATACCTAGACCATGAGTGATACCGCATCCGCAGCACCTCGCGTGCCCAAGCGCGTCGCTGCCGTCATTCTCAACTCGCTCAAGGGCGGCGTGGTCCCGCGCATCGGCCTTCCTTACATCACCGTAGGCCGCGAGGTCGAGATCCGCGCCCTGCTCACCGATCTGAGCCTCATCGCCGACGGTGGCGCGAGCTTCCGCTTTCTGGTCGGTCGTTACGGCGCCGGCAAGAGCTTTTTGCTCCAGACCATCCGCACGCACGCCATGGGCGAGGGATTCGTCGTCGCTGATGCCGACCTGTCGCCCGAGCGCCGCCTGCAGGGCGGTCAGGGACAGGGCCTTGCCACCTACCGCGAGCTCATCCGCAATATATCGACCAAGACGCGCCCCGAGGGCGGTGCGCTCAACCTTATCCTAGATCGCTGGGTCGCCTCATGTGCCGACGTCGACGAGTCGGTCGTCAATGCCCAACTGGCCCCGCTCGAGGAGATGGTCCACGGCTTCGACTTCACCCGCATGCTCCGCCGCTATCGCATGGCCGCATCCGGGGGCGACGAAGAGACCATGAGCCGCGTGACCAAATGGATCCGCGGCGAATACCGCACCAAGAGCGAGGCGCGCGCCGAGCTGGGCTCCTCGACCATCATCAGCGATGACGACTGGTACGACTACGTCAAACTCATCGCGCGTTTTTTGGTTTGCAGCGGCTACAAGGGCATGCTGGTGCTCATCGACGAGCTCGTGAATCTGTATAAGATTCCCAATGCCATCACGCGCCAGTACAACTACGAGAAGATCCTGACCATGTACAACGACACACTTCAGGGCAAGGCGCAGTACCTGGGCATGATCATGGGCGGCACGCCAACCTCCATCGAAGACCGCCGCCGCGGCGTGTTCTCCTACGAGGCTCTGCGCAGCCGACTCGCTCAGGGTCGCTTTGCGCGCCAGGACCTTAAGGACATGCTCGCACCCATCATCCGCCTGCAGCCGCTCACCTACGAGGAGCTACTGGTGCTCATCGAAAAACTCATGCAAATTCACGCCGGCTACTTTGGCTGGACGCCCACGCTTACCGAGAACGACTTGGTGGACTTCCTCAAGATCGAGTTCGGTCGTGTGGGAGCCGACACGCATCTGACGCCGCGTGAAGTCATTCGTGACTTTATCGAGTTGCTCGACATCCTATGCCAAAACCCCGACGCCAACGTGGCCGAGCTGCTGCAAAGCGTCGGCGGCGACGCGCTGGCGCCGGCAGCCGCAACAGGCGACACCGATACCGCAGGCGGCGACCGTAACTTCGCCGAATTCACCATCTAACCTGCCAAAAAGGGACAGGTTTATTTTGGCAGGCTCTATCTGGGCAAACGTTGAAGCAGTAATGCAGCAAGCCACTGCCCGCCGCGTTGAGAGATTCGCTTTTGAAAGGAGGCCTCGTGAACGCCTTTGACCGCTACGCCCCGTTTATCCAAGACTTCATCTACTCCCACGATTGGGAGAGCTTGCGCTCTATCCAGGTTGCGGCAGCTGATGCCATCTTTAACACGCAAGATAATGTGCTCCTGACGGCATCCACGGCTTCCGGCAAAACCGAGGCAGCCTTCTTTCCCATCCTGACCGAATTTTGGGAGAACCCGCCCGCGAGCGTGGGCGCCCTCTACATCGGCCCCCTCAAAGCGCTCATCAATGATCAGTTCGTCCGTCTCAATGACCTGTGCGAAGAAGCCGACATCCCCGTCTGGCACTGGCATGGCGATGTCTCGCAGTCGCACAAGGCCAAGCTCATCAAAAAGCCAAGCGGCATCTTGCAGATTACGCCCGAGTCGCTCGAGGCGCTCTTAATCCATAAGCACATGGCGATCCCGCGCATGTTCTGCGACCTACGCTATGTGGTCATCGATGAGGTCCACTCGCTCATGCGCGGCGACCGTGGCGGGCAGACGCTCTGCCTTATCGAGCGACTCTCGCGCATGGCCGGCGTACAGCCCCGACGCATTGGCCTTTCGGCCACCATCGGCGACCCCGAGCGCACGGGCGCTTTTCTCTCGAAGGGAACGGGGCGCGACTGCGTTATCCCCCGCTTTGAGGAACCGCGCCGCGTGTGGCGCATCTCCATGGAGCACTTCTACAACTCGGGCCCCCAGGCTCAGCAACGAGGATTCGTAGGCACAGGTCCACAAGAAGCCGAAGTACTCGCGTGCGAGCGCATCGAGGCAGCGGCATCCGCGGCGCTGCCCGCCGGCGCCCAAGACATGCGCCACAGCGGACAGCTCACGCAAGAGGAGCGCCGTCAACGTCGCGAGCAGGCACGGGGCAAGGCTGCCCCCAAGGACCGTCGCACTTCCTCGGCCCCCGAGGGCGAAGTCGACATCCCGCAGGCAACCGAACAGGCGCTGCTCAACCCCACCGACACCGCACCCGACAACGCCGACCCCGGCATGGGCTACATCTTTGAACATACCCGCGGCCGCAAGTGCCTGGTCTTTGCCAACTCGCGCGAGGAGGCAGAGGCCGTGTGCTCCATGTTGCGCAGCTACTGTGAAAACCGGCACGAGCCAGACCGCTTCCTCATCCATCATGGCAACCTCTCGGCATCGTTGCGCGAGACCGCCGAGGAGCTCATGCGCGACGAGGAACAGGCGCAGACAACCGTCACCACCTCCACGTTGGAGCTCGGCATTGATATCGGTCGCCTGGAGCGCGCGTTCCAGATCGATGCGCCGTTTACCGTCAGCTCCTTTTTGCAGCGCATGGGGCGCACAGGCCGCCGCGATCTTCCGCCCGAGATGTGGTTTGTCATGCGCGAGGAGGAGCCCGAGCCGCGCACGATGATGCCCGAAACGATACCCTGGAAGCTCCTGCAGGGCATCGCACTCGTACAACTCTATCGCGAGGAAAAGTGGGTCGAGCCACCCGAGCTCGATCGACTCCCCTACAGTTTGCTCTATCACCAGACTATGTCGACCCTCGCCAGCACCGGCGAGCTCACGCCGGCCGAACTTGCCCAGCGCGTGCTCACGCTCAGCTATTTCCACCGTGTCTCGGCAGACGATTACCGTGTGCTGCTACGTCACCTCATTAAGATCGACCATATCCAGGTCACCGAAGGTGGCGGGCTCATCGTGGGTCTCGCGGGCGAGCGCATCATCAACAACTTTAAGTTCTACGCCGTGTTCCAGGAAAACGAGGAGTTTACCGTCCGGAGCGAATCGGCTGAGCTGGGCACGATCGTTAATCCGCCCCCGCCCGGTGAGCGCATCGCCATCGCCGGACACTGCTGGATTGTCGAGGAAGTGGACTGGAAGCGCCACACTGTCTTTGCCACGCAGGTCAAGGGCCGGGTGCCGGCCTACTTTGGCGACTGCCCCGGCGACATTAACACGCATGTGCTCGAGCGCATGCGCCAAGCGCTCACTGAGCACGCAGCATATCCGTACCTTATGGGTAACGCACGGGCTCGCTTGGCGCAGGCTCGTCATACCGCCGAGATTTCGGGCGCGGGAACTAAGCCGCTCATCAACCTGGGCGGCGACACCTGGGTGCTCTTCCCCTGGCTGGGAAGCTACGCCTTTTTGGCGCTCGAGCGTATGCTCAAGATTAAATGCGCCGCGGAGCTGGGTCTTCGCGGACTTGACCCGTCACGCCCGTACTTTATGCAGTTTAAGATGAAGGCCGACGAGGAGACGTTCTTTGAGGTGCTCACCGCCGAGGCCGAGAAGGACTTCGATCCCATCGAGCTCGTCTATCCTGGCGAGGTGCCTTACTTTGACCGCTACGACGAGTTTGTTCCCGAAGAGCTCGTGCGCAAGGGCTTTGCCGAAGGCGTGCTCGACATCGAGGGTATGAAGCAGCGCGTTCTCGGCTGGCGCGACCACGCCTAAGACCAGTCTTTTTTGGGACGGGGAGACTTACTTGTCGTGAAGGACGGTGCCGAGGAAGTCGGTGTCGAAGGGCACGGCTTCGGCAAAGGCGTAGTCGCCGTCGCTGGCAATGAGCAGGTAGTTCTCCTCGCCGCCGAACTCCGTATCGCCACAAGGCGCCACCCAAGCGCGGTTGAACACCTCAAGTGCCGTGGCAACGCAATCGCGCAGGAACGTCACATCGCTCCCCTCGTTTGCGCTCACGATATTGGCAACGTAGATGCCGCCGGCATTCAGGCTGCCCCGCACCAGGCGCAGCGCCTCAACGGTCGCCAGCTCGCGCACAGGCTCGGCACCGCCAAAGCAGTCGCTCACAACGACGTCGTAGCGACGATGGCCCACGCTCGTCACACCCAGATACGAGCGAGCCTCGGCGGTAATCACCCGCAGGCGATCGCCCACCGTGTGCTCCAGTTCATCCAGATAGAACCAACGGCGCGCCAAGCGCGTTATCTCTCCGTCATACTCGATGACGTCCATACGCAAGCCCTCATGCGACAACAGTGCAAACTTGGGATAGGAAAACCCACCGCCGCCGAGCATAAGCATGCGGTCGATGCCGTGACCATAAGCGTCGCGCATTGCATCCTCGGCCTCAAACACATCGTCAAATGCACGATAGTACGCAAAGGCCGGCTCCGCCCAACGATCGCCAACATAGCTCGCGCTTTGGTAGACGCCGCCCTGCACGAGCACACGGACCTCGTCACCGCCCTCATTGTGCATGCGCTTCACCCGCGCCAGCCCGTTGCGGGTCCTCGCGACCTGCAAACAGGCAGCGCGAACAGCGACGGCGGCCGCACCAAGCGCCGCGGCTCCCAGGGCAACGCCGGCAACGACGCCGGCAGAAACACTTGGCTTGTTCATCTAGAGCTCCTTCTGCAGATAGAGTCCATGGTCATAAAACCCAAGATGGCGATAGTACTCGCGCGTACCAATCGCGCTGATCACGTTGATGTGCGTATAACCGGCATCCCGAGCTATCTGGCACGCACGCTCCACGAGCAAACGTCCCAATCCATGGTGCTGCGCCGCCTGACCCTGGTCGCCCACGCGCGCCGCCATACCGTACACGTGCACCTCGCGAATCATCGCCTCGTCCGGCGTCGTCGGCAGCTCGTCCGCATGTGCGGCAACAAACGAACGGTCGGGCAGCGACAGGCGCAAAAAGCCCGCGATCTTGCCCCGCGGCGTCACCCACTGCAAAAAGCGCTCGTAAGTCACCGGCGTCTCGTACGCTACTTCCTCATCAAGAGATAGCTCATCCAAGTCGGCACCCGCCGTGCTGATCTCGCGATAGCGAATCTCGCGCACCGTCGCACCGTCACCCCGAGCGGCCAAGCGATTTTCGACGAGCTGACGCAGGTTGGGTTTCTTGTTGCCCACCATGATGTCGTCGGAACTAAAGTCGCGGATCATGCGACTGATGCGGCAGAACGCCGGCGTCACCACGATGTCGTCGGCCAGCACATCGAGCAGCTCTTCCTCGGTATAGGGGCGCCACTCGCCGCGCTCGTAGCAGCCCACCAGACGCGAGCCCTCGATGAGCGCACACGGGTAGACCTTGACCTCGTCGGGCATAAAGGCGCCCTCGGTCATAAAGCGCTCGTAGTCACGCTTGTCCCCCTCAGGCGTAGCACCCAACAAGTTGAGCATAAAGTGCGCGTGGATCTTAAAGCCAAACAGGCGCGCGAGCGAAAACGCCCGCTCGATCTGCGCCACCGAAATGCGGCGCTCGTTGATATCGAGCAGGTGCTGGTCAAGGCTTTGGATGCCCATCTGTATCTTGGTGCAACCCAGGCGGCGGATGAGCGTGAGGGTCTGCGGCGTTACAGCATCGGGGCGCGTCTCGATAACGAGCCCCACCACGCGATGCTTCGCCGTCTCGTTGATGCGCTGCTGGCGCTCAAGCTCCTCCATCGTTGCCGTCTGCCACTCGGTGACCTCGCCCCACGGCGTACCGGGGCCGTACAGACGACGCACCGCACGGTTATAGCCGCCCACGGCACCATCCACACGCCCCTGCTCGTCGGCAACGCCGCTCGCAAGCTCAGCCTCATCGGTCGCAATACCGGCAGCCCGATAGCGCTCGCGACGCTCCGCTACCACCGGCGGCAGGGCATCGGCGGGAGCGTCATCGAGCAGGCGCCCCGCCTCGACACGACTGATGCCCGGACGCGCCAGCATGGGGTTGGCCGCCACGCCGGCGACGGCATCGTCATTGAGCGCACGGAAAAGTTCCGACATAAACCATGCCTGATACCCTTGCGGATAGTCGCTCCAGGTACCGCCAAGCACAATGAGCTCGATCTTATCGGTCGCATGACCCATCTGCGAAAGCGCTGTCAAACGGGCACTCACCTGCAGATACGGATCGAAGCAGTTTTGCTCCGCACGGGCACACGCCGGCTCGGCGTGCAGATAGCTTTTAGGCATGCGCAGATCGTTGGGGCAAAACAGGCAATCGCCCGAACAGGGCCAGGGCTTGGTGATGACGGTAATGGTCGCCACGCCCGAAGCCGTGCGGCGCGGCTTCATGCGCAGCACCTGCAGCAGTTGGCGTTCCAGATCGGAATCGACATTCCACGCAGCCCACCGAGCCGGCTCCTCACGTTTAACCCGCTGGTAGAACGGCAGCAGACGGCGCTTGGCCAAATCGCGTTTGTCGGCACCCTCACGGCGCGCCTCGGCATGTATCAGTTTGACGAGCGCCTTGTCGTCCACGGTCTCGCCGCGGCGCAGGGCCTCAAGTATGTTCAAGATAATCTGTTCCATGCCCCCATTGTAAAGGCAAAGGCGCCGGAGCCAGTCACGGCCCCGGCGCCTCCATCAAAGAGCATGCCTATATGCACCGATCTCCGAAAACCGCATGTCACTCCGGATCGAACGACATGTCGCCCGAACCGACCTTAAAACGATACGTGGCAGACTTATCACCGTTGTCGAATTCAAGATTCAATATGGTCTCGCCATCGTAGCCAAGCGGAAGGAAATCGCTCTCAAAGTCACCGCTGCCCACGGTGAGGCTCGCCTTAAAGCCCGTAGAGTTCGGAACCGATATCTCCACATCGCCCGAGCCCACGCTTACGTCCATCGACTTCGCGGGGGCCTGGTAGAGCTCGAACGCCACATCGCCCGAACCGACCTCGGCATCCAAGGTGTCGGTTACGGTGCCCGCAAACTCGATGTCTCCCGAGTCCAAAGTCAGGTTGACGTCATGACACGCAATGTCCGTGACCGTCAGATCGCCCGATCCTACATTCGCTGTAATGCCCACCATGTTATCGGCAACTTCGCGCGGCAGTTCGACGGTAACCGTGCGGTCAATGGCGCGCTCGTCATCGCAATCAAACTGGCGAATCTTGAGCGCAGAACCCTTAACCTCGGCCAGATTCTGGGTTGCCGCATCGTAAGCAGCTACTCCTTTTGCGACGCGGCCACTCTCGATGACACGTACCGGCCCGTCGGAAACGCACTTGACCTCAACCGTACCCGACGTCACATCCAAGTCAAGCGATGTGAACGCGTCGGCATCAAACGTTTCGCTCGAAAGCTGTTGAGGCCGAGCGGAATATTTACCGCCATCGTTCATAAAATCGTCGTCGTCAACCACATCGTCCATACCGGACAAGCCGGATGCAATATCATCGAGATCCCACGGGCCATCAAAATGAAACAATATCCGCGAAGTGCCAAAGATAAGCCCGATGATGAGCACGAACGCTCCGATACCGACGCCCAGGCGGACCTTGGACTCATGCGAGAGCTTCATCATTCATCACCTTCTTTGGCGCTCGGCTCAGCGGCGGTCGAGGAAGCCACGTCAGTATCAACCGCAGCGGAAACATCCTGAGCCTTAGCCGCCTCCGGCGCCGGACCAACCTGAATATCCCCGCGTGCCCAATCGCCATCGAGCGCACGCGCCACCCAGTGATAGATGGGGATTGTAAAGAAGATCAGCGCGGCAAAGGAGCCACCAAACAGGAACATCAGCAAAAAGAACAGCAGCCAGCACACGGCCCAATACGGAAACGACTGGAACGGACCTTTCACCGGAGTCGAGCCAGCTGCGCCGCCACTCGTCACCTGCGCCGTAGCGGCATTGGCGGCCTGCGCACTCCAGCTTGCCGCTTGCGCCGCCTTGGCCGCAGCATCACTCGCCTGCGTAGCTGCCTCCGTGGCGCGCGCCGCCGCCTCATGGGTGCGGGCACGTTCTGCCGCCTCGGCCTCGCGCTGACGGGCGCGGTCCTCGTTCTCAAACTCGATATCGTCCTCGATCTCATCGCTCGGATTGAGCAGCTCGTCCAGGCTCACGCCATAGAGCTTGGCGAGCGAGATCAGGTTCTCGGTATCGGGCGAGCTCTCCGCGCGCTCCCATTTACTGACCGCCTGGCGCGACAGCCCCAGCTTTCGCGCCAGCCCTTCTTGGCTAAAACCCTTGCTGCGACGAAGGTCGGCGAGCCGCTGCGCAGTTTCTACATTCATGGTTCCTCCTATGCGATGCCAGCCGTGCCGCCGGACCGTTTTTGTTCTTAAGGCGCCTTGCACAGTTAAAAATCTATCCGCCACCGCCAAAAGCATGCCACCTATTCTAGTGAGATTTTTGACAACCGGCGGTTGCGGGTGTATATGAGCTGCGGAAATGTGTCCAAACAAAGCAATGACCCGCAGCTCGGTTGTCCCCGTTGCGGCGTTAACGGTAGTATGGTCGTACTGTTTATTCCGCACCGCCAACGGAGGGAGTTCCGCGCCGTGAACCGCGATTTCGCCTCATCGCTCATTCAGCTCAACAATACGTTCTATCGCGAGCACTCCGCCTCCTTCTCCGATACGCGCCAGGCACCGTGGCCCGGCTGGGTGCGCACTATGGACATAGCGCTCGAGCAGCTCGACGTCGCCACGATCGAGCATCCCGTCCGCGTCTTCGATCTTGCCTGCGGCAACATGCGATTCGAGAACTTTGCCGCCGGCGGCGCACTTGCCGCCAAGGGCGTCGACGGCGCAAACCCCTCGGCAGATGCCAGCTGCCCCTTCGAGTTCTATGGCGTCGACTCGTGCCAAGACCTGGCCATCGATGCACATGGCCACGCCCTGCGCATTCCCAACCTGCACTTCCAGGAACTCGACGTGCTCAACGCCCTCATGAAGCTCAACCCCGCCGAGACACCCGACGTGCTTTTCGACGCCCCGCTCGCCGATATCTCGGTCTGCTTTGGCTTTATGCACCACGTGCCGTCGTGCGAGTACCGCGTACGCGTGCTCGACACCTTGGTGCGCCAGACACGCCCGGGCGGCATCATCGCCATCAGCTTTTGGGAGTTTATGAACGACGAGCGCATGGCGCGCAAGGCCGTTCGCGCCGAAGCCCGCGCCGAACTCACCCCGCCGTTTGAGGGTTACGATTCCGCGCAGTTTGAAGCCGGCGACCACCTCATTGGCTGGCAAAACGACCGCCACGCCTACCGCTATTGCCATCACTTTGACGATCAGCAGATCACCGACCTGGTGCGCGGCGTCCGTACGTTCTACAAGAGCGGCGAGGTCCCCGTGCGCGAGCTCGAGCGCTTCCATGCCGACGGTCGCAGCGGCGAGCTCAACCGCTATGTGATTCTCAAGCGTCTGTAGGCATCGACGACGCGCCGCCGAGCCGCGCCGCATCATTCGGGCAAACTATGCCCACCTTCTTCCAACGCATTGCCGAAACGCGCAGCCATGCGTTTCGCATTTATGACCAAGGAGCCTCATGGGAGCCGTCCACGTTCGCACGCCTAAGAACTTTGTACTCGAGGAGCGCCTGGAGCGCTACGCCGATGCGATTGAGACGAACCCCGAGGCCTATGCCGGAGATTGGCGCGAGGCCTGTGCGCCCGCAGGCAGCAAGCCTTTCGAACACCTTCATCTGGATCTTGGTTGTGGCAAGGGAACGTACCTTGTAGAGCGCGCGGCCCGCGAGCCAAACACGTTCTTTATCGGCATGGACCAGGAGCCCATCTGCATCGCCTATGCCGCACAGAAAATCTGCGAGCAGGAGCTGTCCAACGCACTTGTCCTGCCCCGAGGCGCCGCATCGCTGCCGCAGCTGTTTGCCGCAGGCGAGCTCGATGCCATCACCATCAACTTTCCCACACCGCAGCCCAAGGCCAAGTACGCCAAAAAACGGCTCGTCCATGTCGACCATCTGATGCTCTACCGCCCGCTCTTTGCAGCCGGCGCCACCGTCACGCTGCGCACCGACAGCAAACCGCTGCGCGACTACGCCCTGGGGCAGATTGCCGCGGCCGGCTACGACACGCTTTGGGTAAGCGACGACGTCCGCCGCGACCATCCCGAGCATCCCGAGACCGAATACGAATGCCGCACGCGCGAGATGGGTGCCGTCGTCTATGGCATTTGCGCCACACCCGGCGCGCAGCCCAGCGATGAACAGCTCGCGGCGGGCCGCGCGCAGGAGCAAAGCCTTGCCTGCTACCTGCCCGAAAACCTCGATGAGCTCACCTATGTACCTCTGGGCATGGAAGAGGCCGTCGAGAACTTTAGAAACCGCGCCCGCAAAGGCAAAAAGCGCCTTCCGCAGGAGTCATAGGGGCTTTTGACAGTCACGTCGCCAGCGAGCAAGCGCAAATAGGCACCGACGAACGACCCTCAAGCCTAAGTGAGTAGACTTTTTAGCAATAGCCAAGCACAACCCGCATAGGAACAAGTAAAACCGCAGGTAAATCCCTTACGCAAAAGCCATGTGCTGGCGAAATCGCAAAAAGTCTACTCACTTAGCTCGCGGCCGCACCAAACGGCTGAGCAGAACGCCCATTTCCTGCATTTTCTTTCGCGCTGGCACCCCGCGCCGCCGCTACGCCATAATAGTTGGCGGACAATCGCGAGAGAAAGCAAACACATGGCACAGACCACGACAGATATCGCCGCCAGCACCGTCTCCGGCGCCGGAGCCGCCAGCTCATTCTCGGGCGGCACGGGAACCGAAGCCGAATTCGGCTCACTCGGTGCGCTCTCCCCCACCTGGTGGGAGCCCGAGGACGGCAGCGAGCCCGAACCGTGGCTCACGCCCGACCAGGCCTTCGAGCGCTTCTTTGAATGGACGAGCAATCGCGGTATTGAGCTGTGGGACCACCAGGAAGAGGCCCTCATGGATCTAGCCGCCGGCGATCACGTCATTCTGGGCACGCCGACCGGATCGGGCAAGTCGCTTGTCGCGCTGGGCATGCTCTTTATGGGCATGGCACAGGGCAAACGCTGCTATTACACGGCCCCCATCAAGGCTCTGGTCAGCGAAAAGTTTTTCGACCTGGTGCAGGTGCTCGGCCGCGATAACGTCGGCATGATCACCGGCGACACGCATATCAACACCAAGGCACCCGTCATCTGCTGCACGGCCGAGATTCTTGCCAACGACGCACTGCGCGAGGGCGAGGACGCCGATGTTGGCTGCGTCGCCATGGACGAGTTCCACTACTTTGCAGACCCCGACCGCGGCTGGGCCTGGCAGGTGCCGCTGCTCACTCTGCCCCATACGCAGTTTATGCTCATGAGCGCCACGCTCGGCGATGTCACCGCCATCGCCGCCTCACTCGAGGAGCACACCGGCGCTGCCTGCGACCTGGTCGTCGACGCCCCGCGTCCTGTTCCGCTGAGTTACGACTATGTGACGACCTCCCTCGAGGGCACGGTCGAGCTCGCCATGCGCCGCGACGAGGCCCCACTCTATATCGTGCACTTTAGCCAGGATGCCGCACTTGCGACGGCACAGTCGCTCGC
This sequence comes from uncultured Collinsella sp., assembly GCA_900543505.1. Classification (GTDB taxonomy): domain Bacteria; phylum Actinomycetota; class Coriobacteriia; order Coriobacteriales; family Coriobacteriaceae; genus Collinsella. The sequence goes on from UQSB01000013.1 coordinate 29,854, forward strand.
CAATTTTGGCATTGCCAGCAAGGAGCAGCGCGAGGCCATCAAGGAGGCGGCCAAGGGCACGAGCTTCTCGACGGCCTTCGGCAAAATCCTCAAGCGCTTGCTCGGATGCGGCGTCGGCGTGCACCATGCTGGCATGTTGCCGCGCTACCGCCTACTGGTCGAGCGCTTGGCGCAGCAGGGCCTGCTACCCGTCATCTGCGGCACCGATACGCTCGGCGTCGGTATCAACGTGCCCATCCACACCGTGGTGCTCACCGCGCTCACCAAGTTCGATGGCTACAAGATGCGTCGTCTGCGCGCCCGCGAGTTCCATCAGATTGCCGGTCGTGCCGGCCGCTCGGGCTTCGATACCGAGGGCATGGTCATCGCCGAGGCACCCGAGCACGAGATCGAGAATGCCAAGCTTATGGCCAAGGCGGGCGACGACCCCAAAAAGCTCCGCAAGATTAAAAAGAAGAAGGCCCCCGAGGGCTTTGTCACCTGGAACAAGCAGACGTTCGAGCGCCTGATCGAGACGCAGCCCGAGACACTCAAGCCGCGCCTGCGCATCACGCACTCCATGGTGATTAGCGTGGTCGAGCAGGGTGGCGATGCCCGAGCCCGCGTACACGACCTCATCGAGACGAGCCTGCAGACCCCCGAGGAAAAGGCTAAGCTCGAGGTTCGTGCCGACGAGATCTTCGCCACGCTCATCGATTCCGGCGTCGTCGTGCGCACCGAGGTGCCGCCCGCACCCGACGCTCCGGCTGACGCCGCGCCGGACATCGACTACGCACTGACGGTCGACCTGCCCGAGGACTTTGCGCTCGACCAGCCGCTCTCGCCGTTTTTGCTTGCCGCGTTGGAGCTGCTCGATCCCGAGAGCGAGACCTATACCATGGACCTGATCTCGATGGTCGAGGCAACGCTCGAGGATCCCAAGCAGGTGCTGCGCGCTCAGGAGCGCGCAGCACGCGACCGCGCGATGGCCGAAATGAAGGCTGACGGCGTCGAATATGAGGAGCGTCTGGAGCGCATTCAAGACGTCACGTATGAAAAGCCGCTCGAGGATTTGCTCGACGCCGCCTTTGACAAGTACTGCCAGGAAGTGCCCTGGGCAAACGACTACCAGCTCTCTCCCAAGAGCGTTCTGCGCGATATGCTGGAAAGCGCGAGCGATTTTAAGGGCTACATTCAAAAGCTCGGCATCGCCCGCTCCGAGGGCATTTTGCTGCGCTACCTGGCAGAGGCCTATCGTTCGCTCGACCGCACCGTGCCCATCGAGAAGCGCGACGAACGCCTGCGCGACATTATCTCGTGGCTGGGCTTTGTGGTGCGCTCGGTGGACTCGAGCCTGGTGGACGAGTGGGAGAACGCCGGCAACCCCGCTGCACTCGACGCCGCACCGCCGCAGGGCATCGATGAAGTCGTGGCAGACCGCCGTGGCTGCACCCTGCTGGTGCGCAACGCACTCTTCCGCCGCGTGACCCTTGCCGCCCGCGAGCACATTCGCGACCTGGGCGAACTCGACGACGACTGGGGCATGAGCGAGATCCGCTGGCAAAAGGCCCTCGATGCCTACCATGAGCAGCATGAGGAAATTCTCACCGACGGAGACGCCCGCAGTGCCGCGATGTTTTCCATCGATGAGTCCGACGAGAAGACCGCGCACGTATGGCACGTGCACCAGATCTTTGCCGACGAGGATGGCGACCACGATTTTGGCATCATGGGCGATGTCGATCTGGACGCCACGCAAGACGGCGGCGAGGTAATCTTCAAAAACTACCGCGTCGGCTTTATCGAGGACCTGCTCGAGAACTAGCCAAACATACTGGAACGGAATAAAACGGGGCCGTTGGCACTATCGCCAGCGGCCCCGTTTTTGCACTATCCGCTATGCCTTACTCGGCATCCTCGACCTCATACGAATCCGCCTCGGCTGGCTCATCGTTTGTCTCTGCCGCAGCCCCGCGTGCCTCGTCAAACGCTGCTTTCATGGTCTTGTTGCCCCACGTGAGCTTGCGAATGGTAAGATCGTCGGCTTTCTTGTTGGCAAGGCGCAGATTGTTCTCGGAGGACAGCAACGCCTCCTTGGTTTTCTGCAGATGGCTAATCGTCTTGTCGATCTCATCGATTGCCGTTTGGAACTTGCGGCTCGCGATCTCGTAGTTGCGGCCGAAATCGTTCTTGAACTTCTCCATCTTGGCTTCGAAGTTCGTGACATCGATATTCTGCTGCTTGTACTCCGCCAGCTCCTGCTTATAGCGAAGCGAACCCATGGCGGCATTGCGCAGCAGCGTAATGATGGGAATGAAGAACTGCGGGCGGATCACATACATCTTCTCGTAGCGATAGCTCACGTCCACGATTCCCGCGTTGTAAAGCTCGCTCTCGGGCTCGAGCAGTGTGCAGAGCACCGCGTACTCACAGCCTTTCTGGCGACGATCGTGATCGAGTTTCTTAAAGAAGTCCTCGTTTTTATGCTTGGTCGCGGTCTCGTCGTTCTCGTTTTTCATCTCGAACATAATCGAAATGACCTCGTTGCCGCTCGCGTCACACTCACGGAAAATGAAGTCTCCCTTGGTGCCCTCGGATGCATCGTTATCTTTCTCGAAGTACGCATTGGGAAACGCCGTCATGCGCAGACGGTTAAACTCGGTCTCGCAGTGCTGCTCGAGCGACTCGCCCACCATCTTGGTGGACAGGCGAACCTTCATATCCTTAAGGCGCTCGATCTCTTCATCCTTGTAGCGAATCAGATCATCGCTCGCACGTTTGGCCTGCGCAAGCTCGAGCTCGTGTGCCGCCTTGGCCTGTTCCTCGCGCGAATCGCGCACTGCCAGCTCGCTCGTCAGTTTGGCACGCGCCTCATCACGCTCACGCTCCGCCGCGGCGACCGCCTCAGACAGGCTCATTTTTGCCATCAGCTCCTGCTCGCGCAGCTTCGCACGCAGACCCTCGGCCTCCTGCTCAGACTGAGCCCTTGCGGCGGAAAACTTCTCTTGCACCTTCGCGCGATAGTCAGTAAGCGCGCGCTCGGCCTCGCTGCGAGCGGCATCGAGCTCACGCTGCGACTCTGCCGCGGCAGCGGCAAGCGCCATCTCCTGGGCCTTGTCCGCCGCGGCGAGCCTGGCCTGCAGCTCGGCAATCTGAGCGTCGCGCGCGGACAGGTCGTTTTGAGCAGCATTGCGTGCCGCCGCCTCGGCAAGCCTGGCTTCATCATCTTTGCGCTCCAACTGCGCACGTAAATTGTCGATCTCGCGCTGAAGCTCGGCATTCTCCTTTTGAGCATCGGAACGGGCCTCAACCGCCGCGCGCTGACTTGCACTCTCGCGCTCTGCGGCAGCGCCTTCGAGCTTGGCGCGCAGCTCGGCAAGCTCAGCGTCGCGCTTGGCAACCTCTTGCGCCAGCTGCTGAGCTGCAGCATTCTTCTGCTCGACAAGCTGAGCGTCGCGCTGAGACTCTGCCTTTTGCAAAGCAGCCGTCGAGCGCGAGCGCTCAAGCTCCAGTGCCTGCTCGCCCTCGCGCTGGACCGCCTTCACGCGCTCATCCAGGTCGCGCGAGAACTCGGCATCGCGCACCTGCTTGACGATATCCGCATAACCGGACGCATCGACCTTAAAAACTTCGCCGCAATGCGGGCACTTGATCTCGTTCATGGCAGCTCCTCGATGGACGCAAATTTCAACCGCCTACACTCTACCGCGCCGCACGGACAAAAAAGACGCCGCCATAATGGCAACGGCGCCAGAACCACCACAAAGGCGACTGTCCCCTTTGTGGTGACTTGGGTCCTTACAGGTCGCGGTAGTCGATCAGGCGAAGATCAGGTTGAGACTCAAGCCAAGTGCGAAGCTCGGGGTCAATCAGCGCATCGACTTCCTTGGTGCGGTCGGTCGTGAGCGAGCTGTTCTCCAAGATAAAACGATCGAGATAGCCCGGATGGCACACAAAGACGACCGTCTCGCCGTCCACCATCTCGCGAACCGTCTGCATGATTGCCTCTTTGGGCTCGTAGCCCGGCTCCATCGAGCGCATCACCATGCGCAGATCAGTATCTCCGCAATGCACCACAGCCGCGGGGTCGAAGCTCGCCTTTTGCTCCTTAAGGCCCAGCTCCTGAGCAACCGCCGAGATCGCTCGGTTAAGGTTTTTGCTCATGACGGCATGGGCCTCAAAGTAATCGGGCTCGCGGCCCACGATCTCGACAAAGCGGTCATGCTGCGCGCGGATCTCGATGCAGGCCTCGTCGAAGTCTATCAACTCCTCGCCGCGCTTAAAATGATCGCGGAAGGTACGGCTGCTATGGAACTCGCCGTTCTCGTTGAGCATGCTCGGAATGAGCGCCGGGTCGGCACACGGCTTGCCCAGGCACACGTTGGTATGCTGACCCACCGCAATGCCGACATCCGCCACGAGCGACCAGCCACGCTCGGCCTCGGGCATATTGGGCATAAGTCCCGCCGAGCGCACCAGGCCCTCATTGATACTGCGGGCAATCCCCAGGTTAACGGCATACGAATAACCGATATCGTCGGCACGAATGAGCAATTGCTTCATATTGACCCCCATCTACGGAAAGGGACACTTGAAGCGCAGCCAAGTGCCCCAGATAATTGTCCTACCGAACGGATGCTTTAGGCTTTGGCGGCAGCAGCGTCTTCATCGAGCTGCTCCTTGGTAAAGCCAAAGAAGTAGGCAATGGCAGCGGCGGCAACAAATGCAGTACCCGATGCAACGCAGCCCCATACGAGATTAGCAGTTCCGCCTGCAACATAACCTGTAATACCAAGGATATTAGTTGCGCCCAAAACATACGTGGTCACATTAGTGAGAGCCGCGATCAGGCCGCCGATAGCGCCGCCCGCGACCATGGCACCCAGACAGCGAGTATACTTAAAGCCGCAGCCATACAGCGCGGGCTCCGTCACGCCACCGACAATGCCGGAGAGCGAGAAACCAAGCATAGCGCCCTTTTCGTCGACCTCCTTAAGGCGCAGGAAGGCACCGAAGGCCATGCCCCACGTGGCGAACTGAGCGATAGCACCCGCGACCATAACGCAGGAGTCAGACCCTGAGGTGAGCACCTGCACAATGCCGAGGGCAATCAGAACCTGGTGCATACCGGTCATAACCAGGAACTCCCAAAGCGCAGCAATGGCGACGAGGGAGAGGATCGTGACGATGCCGCCAGCGTTTCCGAGGCCGAACATAAAGTTGCCGACCAGGTCGCCCAGAATGGAACCAATCGGAGCTAGGGCGCACAGGGAAACGGGGGTCATCACAGCCATGGTGCACACGGGCACAAACACCGTGGAGAGCATGTCGGGGATGATCTTCTTCATGAACTTCTCGACGACCATCAGCACCGGCATAGACAGCAGCATGGGGAGCACGGTCGCAGAATAGTTGTTCAGCTGAGCCGGGAGCACGCCGTAAACCATCGTGGTCGTAGCACCAGAATCCGCAGCGGCGTTGACCAACGTCATGAACTCGGGGGCAATGAGCACGCCGCCGAGCATCATGCCGAGCGGCTGGCTGCAGCCGAGCTGCTTTGCGGCAGCCCAACCCAGATAGACAGGGAGGAAATAATAGCCGGCGTTGTAAATCCAGTTGTAGAAGAAGTTGTAGATGTCAGAATCTGCAGACCAGATACCGAGCATGCCGTCGCCGCAAAGTACGGCAAGTGTGCGGAACATGGCGGCGCCCATGATAATGGGGATCGTCATGCACATTGTCTTGGACAGGTAGTTAAGGGCCTTCTTGCCCGCAGTCTTGACCGTCAGTGGCTCCTTGGTGCCGTCATCGAGGTTCTCGTCAATGGAGCCTTCGCCCTTGACGCCCAGCGCAATGGCGGCGTCATAGACCTTCGGCACGTTCTGGCCAATGATGACCTGATACTGGCCGCCAGACCACTGTGCGCCCAACACACCCTTGATCTTCTTAACTTCATTATCATTGGGAATGGACTGATCTTTGAGGTTCAGACGCAAGCGGGTCATGCAGTGCGTCGCGTTCGTCACATTGGAGGCGCCGCCGACGGCAGCGAGCACGTCCTCGGCAATCTTCTTGTTATCGACAGTCATGTCGAATCCCTTCTCTTCCAACTAAAGGCCGTGGGACTTCACGGCACCAAGACGCACGATTCCGCTCGCGCCTGCGCAGCGCGCGATACCAGTTGGCAAGAGATTGATTTGCATGTGATTCCCGGGTGGATCGACATGAAAAAAGCCCCGCGCACAACCGACAGAGACCCAATTATGGTCTCGGCAGAATCGGTAGTGCCTCTCGGAGCTGCGCCGTGAGTAACACCCAACACACGGCGAGTATATGCGGCAGATGCGTTCGTTGCGGCTCAGATTACCGACGAACGGTAGCAAACGACCCGCGAACGGTCGCCATGACGGAAAGGAAATACCAGAGAGCCTATTTATCCGAGTGGACAGAAGCCACGCGATTCACATGCATGATCAGATAGACGAGCTCCTCTTGGGCCAATGGCTCGCCAAAGGTCTCTTGAATCAGATCGTCGACACGGTGAGCGCAACGCGATGCCGCCGGATACTGCTCCACGAGCACGTCGTAAAGACCGGAGTTCTCGGTATCGATCGGCTCTTTCTTTGCCACGCGGTCGAGCAGATAGCGCACATGAGTGGCAAAGCGGGCAAAGGCGAACGACGAGCGATCGACCGTCACACCCAACTCTTCTTGAATAATCGCGACCGTCATATCGAGCAGTCGTTCCTCGTGCTGCTCGGCAAGCACGCGCCGCTCGCTCGGCTTAACCGATGCGTTGACAATCGACATGGCAATGCCCGCGGCCTCGCTTCGGGGCATGCGCACATGAAAGCTCTTCTGGATACCGCGAACAGCCAGCTCGCCCAAGCGGTATTCGATGGGATGCAGCTGCTCAAGATCGCGCTCAAGCGGCAACGACACCACCATGTGTTCGCGGGCGCGCTTAATGGCAAACTGAATATGGTCTGCCAATGTAATGGGAAGGTTAGGACTCAATTCGTACGAAAGCTGTCCGGTCGCGATATCGGCCAGCTGAGCAGAAAACTCCAGCACCTCGGGGTCGACCTCATCGATAAACGCCAGGTACTTTGAATCGATGCCGTAAAAGGTACGCGTGATGACATCCAGGTCGACCTCATGCGGCATATCGCCAAAGCCGATACCGCGGCCCAGCGCGATAAGCTGACGCCCCGCGCCATCTTCGCAGATGGCAGCGTTGTGGTTAATGCGCTGGATAGCCCTCATGGAATCATCGCTCCTACTAAAACGCGCCGTGCAGACCATCCGCGCGGCGCGTTCATTCTACCTGCACTTACAGCTAGAGTCCAAAGAAGCCCAGGATCTGGTCGCGGCTAACGGGCTTGTAGTTGTTGGCATCGAGGCCAACGTCGTAGCGAAGGACTGGGCGCTCGCGATCGCGATTGCGCGCGTTGGTGCGGTCTCCCCTGCTGTGAATGTGCCCGTGCAGCATGATGGCGCCGCGCGCCTTGCCATTCCAGCTGAGCATGGGGTAATGGCTCATTACCAGGCGATGGCCCTTAGCGTAACCGGGGGCGACCTCCAGATAATCGCGCACCTCATCCCAAATGTGCGGCGCGTCTGGATCTTCCCAGTCGTCGTCATGGTTACCGCGGATGAGCGTTACGTTCTGACATTCGATGCGCTCGCGCAGGCGCACCGCTTCCGCCAGGGGCAATCGATACGTAAAGTCTCCCAGGACATAAAGGCGGTCGTCCACAGCCACGCACTCGTTGATGGCATCGATGACACGGCGGTTCATCTCCTCGACCGAATCAAACGGTCGATCCATGTCGTGCAAGATATTCGTATCGCCCAGGTGCAGGTCGGCGGTAAACCACATCATCGTCTCTGTCCTCATTTCGCAACGCGTATAAGACCTGTTTAGTATACAGACGCAGCGATGAGACAGTCACCCAAAGAGCCCACCGAACAGACCTCGGCGGCGCTTGTCCTTTTTATTCGAACCTTTACCCCGGGCGTTCTTATCCTTTTGCTTTTTGCGGTCCTGCTCCAACTCATCGTCATCGAGCAGCAAATCCCACTCAAACGGATCGTCTACCAGATCGAACAGGTCATCGTCATCAAACACGTGCGCCTCCATTACCGATTAGCGAGCATCCACAACGTAGTTGAGAAGCCTACGGGCCCGTGCGGACACAAATTCATCCTGTCTGCGTCTTTCAATCGTTTGCCGCAACGCTTGCGCGACGGAACGCTTGCAGATAAGATAGGAACACGGATGGCACCCGTGGCAGCGGGTCTTGCCAACTCCGATACACGTTTTCATTGTGAGAAGTGGCCGTCTTCGCTTACGCGGGGGCGGCCACTTTGTTTATCCCTATGTCATCTGATTCTAATGCACAAACATGCGCACGAACTTGTGCTTCCAGCTTGCGTAAGGGGCATAGCGGAACGGCACGTCCAGCCACGTTGCCTTGTTCACGATGCTCTTCTTGTGGCTAAACGTATCGAAGCTCTCGCGTCCATGGTACTGTCCCATACCGCTCGCCCCCATGCCGCCAAAGCCCATATGGCTCGTGGCCAAATGCATAATGGTGTCATTAACACAGCCACCACCAAAGGGCACGTAACGCACAAAGCGCTGCTGAACCTCACGGTCCTGGCTAAAGATATACAGGGCCAGCGGCGTCGGACGATCCGTAATAAACGTCTCGGCCTCGTCTAGGCTCTCAAACGTCAGCACCGGCAAGATGGGGCCGAAAATCTCCTCCTGCATCACGGCGTCATCGGGGGACACGCCATCCAAAATCGTCGGCTCGATCTTGAGCGAAGTCTCGCGCGCGGTACCTCCAAGCACGACCTTATCGGGATCGATCAGCCCGCGCACGCGTGCAAAATGCTTGGCGTTGACGATATGCCCGTAATCCTCGTTATCGAGCGGATGCTCGCCAAACATACGGCGGACCTCTTCCTTGATGAGACCCAGCAGCTCGTCGTGCACGCGCGTATCGACCAGCAGGTAGTCGGGCGCCACGCAAGTCTGCCCCACGTTGAGCCATTTACCAAAGGCGATACGGCGCGCCGCGACCTTCAAGTTAGCCGTCGCATCCACGATGCAGGGACTCTTCCCGCCCAGCTCAAGCGTCACGGGCGTAAGGTTTTTACTTGCGCGCTCCATAACGAATTTGCCGACCGGAACGCTACCGGTAAAGAAGATCTTGTCCCAGCACTCGTCGAGCAGCGCTTCGTTCTCGGCACGCCCGCCTTCGACGACCGTCACCAAGCGCGGATCAAATGCCTCTTCACAGATTTGCTTGAGCACCGCGCTCGATGCCGGAGCATAGGCGCTCGGCTTGATGACCACGGTATTGCCCGCGGCAAGGGCGCCGGCGAGTGGCTCGAGCGTCAGTAAAAACGGGTAGTTCCACGGAGCCATGATGAGTGTGACGCCATAGGGCACGGACTGCGTCTTGCACACACTCACGGCGTTGGCGAGGTCACACGGACGCAGGCGCGAGCGACTCCATCGAGCCACATGCGCAATCTGATAACGAATCTCGGAAAGCGAGGTGCCGATCTCGCACATATACGCCTCGTCATGCGACTTTCCCAAATCGGTCTTGAGCGCATGGGCAATATCGGCCTCGTGGGCCCGCACCGCATCGCGTAAACTCACGAGCGCACGACGTCGAGCATCGACATCAAACGTGGCGTGCGTCTTAAAGTAGGCGCGCTGATCGCCGACGATGCGCGCAATTTCCTCGGTGTTCATGGGCCCTCCTAGTTCTCGTCTTCAAACATACCACCCGCAACGACCTCGTACATATGCTCGAGCTCCAAACGGTCCATTAAAAGCGGAACGGGGTACAGGGGATTGGCCTCGGCATCGGCATGCGCCGCCATCTCAGGAATGTCGGAGTGGCGAATGCCCGTCACATATTTGGGTATGCCCAAGGCGGCGTTCATGCGGTCGACCCAATCGATAAAGGCCTCGGCCGCCAGGCTGTCCTGCGCGTTAGCCGGCGCGATACCGGCCATGCGGGCGAGATCGGCGAGTTTAGGAGCAGCAGCTTCGCCATAGGCACGAAGCATATGCGGCAGGATGATAGCGTTGGCCAAGCCGTGCGGAATCCCGTAACGCCCGCCCAAGCTGTGTGCGATGGCATGCACATATCCAACATAGGAGCGCGTAAAGGCAACACCCGCCTTATACGCCGCCGAAAGCATATTGCGGCGCGCACGCATGTTCTCCCCGTGCTCATATGCCTCGAGCAAATTGTCGTGGATGAGCTGCACCGCCTGGCGCGCCATCTTGCGCGTGTAGGGCGTGGTGCTACGGCCGATAAAGGCCTCGACGGCATGCGTCAGGGCATCCATACCCGTCTGCCCCGTAATGGAGGCGGGCAGGCCACGTGTAAACTCGGGGTCGTGCACCGCAAAGCGCGGGATCAGCACAAAGTCGTTAATGGGATACTTGTAGTGCGTCTCGTCGTCGGTAATTACCGCTGCAAGCGTGACCTCGCTTCCCGTGCCCGCCGTGGTGGGAACGGCGATGAGCAGCGGCAGGCGACGATGGATACGCAACAGGCCGCGCATCTTGTTGATGGGCTTCTTTGGCTGCGCGATGCGCGCGCCCACGCCCTTGGCGCAGTCCATGGCCGAACCGCCGCCAAAGCCGATAATGGCCTGGCAGGCGCTCTCTCGATACAGAGATGCCGCTTCCTCCACGTTTGAGACCGTGGGGTTCGCACGCGTTTCGGCATAGACCGCAGCGCTAATTCCCTTGGACGCGAGCGCTGTCTCGAGCGGTGCCGTGAGCCCCAGACGGGCAATGCCGGGATCTGTCACGATAAGAACATGGTGTATTGAACGCTTTTGAAGCACTGCGGGCACTTCCTCAGCGTGCTCTAAAATGCGTGGCTCGGTATAGGGCAGCACCGGCAATGCGATGCGAAAAACCGTTTGATACGTTCGGCACCAGGCGCGGCAGGCTAGATGCATAAAGGAAGCTCCTTCATTTGTTGATTGGTCAACATTTGCTCGACCGATTGTACTCATCGGAGGTCGCACGAGGTCTAGCAATCGTTAATCAATCAACATCTACACATGCTTAAATTGTTTTATTAAAAATCATTCCTAATAGGCTTCACATTCGGTCTCATTTATGGATAATAGAACTCGTCAAGACGCACGTCCGGAGAGGGTCCTTACGGGACCGGACGAGCGCACCATCGCCATCGATCGAAAGGATCGAATCATGAAGTTTGTTTGCCCCGTTTGCGGTTATGTGGAAGAGTTCGACGGCAACCAGCTGCCCGAGGATTTCAAGTGCCCCCAGTGCGGCGTTCCCGGCTCTCGCTTCCTGAAGCAGGAGGAGGGCCAGCTCGAGTGGGCTGCCGAGCACGTCGTGGGCGTCGCCAAGATGGAGGGCGTCTCCGAGGACATCGTTGCCGATCTGCGCGCCAACTTTGAGGGCGAGTGCTCTGAGGTCGGTATGTACCTGGCCATGGCTCGCGTCGCTCATCGCGAGGGCTATCCCGAGATCGGCCTGTACTGGGAGAAGGCTGCCCACGAGGAGGCCGAGCACGCCGCCAAGTTCGCTGAGCTCCTGGGCGAGGTCGTGACCGACTCCACCAAGAAGAACCTCGAAATGCGCGTTGAGGCCGAGAACGGCGCCACCGCCGGCAAGACCGATCTTGCCAAGCGCGCCAAGGCCGCTGGCCTCGATGCCATCCACGACACCGTGCACGAGATGGCTCGCGACGAGGCTCGCCACGGCAAGGCTTTCGCTGGCCTGCTCAAGCGCTACTTTGGCTAAGCCAACTGCCTGAGACATAACCTCTAGCTCGAAGAAGGCCCGGACCGTATTGGTTCGGGCCTTTTCGTTGGCTTATTGCAGTTGCTCCTGAAGAACACTGAGCGACTGAGAGCTCAGGTCGTCGTATTGTATGAGGACGCGAGATGGAGCGTTCTTAGTCGATGCCCGATCACCCGTCCACAGGCAATCGGCGATGTTGACATAGGAAATACGAGCGTCAGCGAGAGCCTTCGCGAAACTCTCCCCTGCCTTGTCCTCGGCCAGGGCAACAGTGCAGTAAAGGCCCGCGTCTGCATGATCGATCGAAACCTCCCCTGCCGGAAACGCTTTCCGTACAAGCGCCGCCAGGCCATCACGCGCCTCGCGAGCACGAACGCGCACGCGGTTCACATGTCGCTCGTAATCACCCGATTCCAGCAAACGCGCCAAGGCAACCTGATCAACAGAACTTACCGACGAGGCGTAGAAACCAAGGTTGCGTTTAAACCTCTCCATTAGCTCATCGGGCAGCACCATGTACGCCAAACGTAACGCCGATGAAAGGCTCTTCGAAAACGTGTTGGTGTAGATAACCGACTGGGCGGCATCGATCGACGCGAGTGCGGGAATCGGCTTGCCGGCAAGACGAAACTCACAATCAAAGTCGTCTTCGATGAGATACCGACCTGGCCGCTCGGCGGCCCAGCTCAGCAACGCATAGCGACGTGCAATGCTCGTCACAAGACCGGTCGGATACTGATGAGACGGCATCAGGTGAAGGACATCGGTCCCGGTTTTCTGCAGCGCGCTCAAGTCCACGCCCTCAGCATCCAACGGGACATGCCGTACTTCGCAACCCATGGCCTGATAGATGCGCGTCAAGCGCAAATAGCCTGGATCCTCGACGGCATACACCTTGTCCGCGCCAAGCAACTGAACCAACATGGTATCGAGCAGCTGGGCGCCCGCACCGATAACGATATTGTCGGGATTGACATTCATGCCCCTTGTCCCGCGCAGATGGTGCGCAATCGCACGTCGCAGTCGAGCGGTGCCCTGCGCCGGTGCGGGCGAAAAGATTTCACGTTCGTCTTCGGACGTCAGCGTCGCCCGTAGCGCACTTTGCCAAAGCCGCGCCGCCTCCAAAGCGGAAGGAGAAAGTGCGTCGAATCGCTCTGCCTGCCCCATGGCATCATGCGCGCTGGGACCAACAGGGACAGCTTCTCGGTCGATATCCCCCGCAGCCAAAGCCAAAACCGGCGCATCCGGAAGCTCGCACGCGTAGTAGCCACGACGCGGCATTGAGCAAATATAGCCCTCGGCAAGCAACTGGCTATATGCATTCTCGATGGTAATGACACTGATACCCAGATGACTCGCAAAGGCGCGCTTAGACGGAAGATGCTCCCCCGCCGCAATGCGTCCAGCAACGATATCATCTCGAATTTGCTGGTAAACATACTCATAGAGCGATGCTTCGCCGCGGTTTTCCAAATTATAGTCAAGCATGAGTTTGTCACCTGACCTTATCGAGTCATTCAATCTGATATTACTCTGACCTTGTTATTATCTCGAAAACTGAGTATTTCGCCATACCCAGCTCCCCGATAGGATGTTCCGTCAAGCAATGCACATGCCAACCAAGGGAGCAACCATGGCAGAACAGACCAGCAAGGCCGATCGCGTTAAACTCAACCGCGAGCTCGCGCAGATGCTCAAGGGCGGCGTCATCATGGACGTCACCACGCCCGAGCAGGCACGCATCGCCGAAGAGGCGGGCGCCTGCGCCGTCATGGCGCTCGAGCGCATCCCGGCCGACATCCGCGCCGCAGGCGGCGTCTCGCGCATGAGTGATCCCAAGATGATCAAGGGCATCCAGGAGGCCGTCTCCATCCCTGTTATGGCCAAGTGCCGCATCGGCCACATTGTCGAGGCGCAGATCCTGCAGGCCATCGAAATCGACTACATCGACGAATCCGAGGTCCTCTCCCCCGCCGATGATGTCTACCACATCGACAAGACCCAGTTTGACGTGCCGTTTGTCTGCGGCGCCCGCGATCTGGGCGAGGCACTGCGCCGTGTTGCCGAGGGCGCCACGATGATTCGCACCAAGGGCGAGCCGGGCACGGGCGACGTCGTTCAGGCCGTGCGCCATATGCGCAAGATCCAAAAGCAGATCCGCGACGTTGTTGCCCTGCGCGACGACGAGCTCTTTGAGGCAGCCAAGCAGCTGCAGGTTCCGGTCGAGCTGGTGCGCGAGGTCCATGCCACGGGCAAGCTCCCCGTCGTAAACTTTGCCGCCGGCGGAGTCGCGACCCCCGCCGACGCCGCGCTGATGATGCAGCTGGGCGCCGAGGGCGTCTTTGTTGGCTCGGGCATCTTTAAGAGCGGCGACCCCGCCAAGCGCGCCGCCGCCATCGTCAAGGCCGTGGCAAACTTCACCGACGCCAAGCTCATCGCCGAGCTTTCGGAGGACCTGGGCGAGGCCATGGTGGGCATCAACGCCGACGAAATCGAGATCATCATGGAGGAGCGCGGGCGCTAGTCCAGCAGAAAGGATCGCACATGAGCGATTATGCAGACCAAACGGTCGCCGTGCTGGCGGTCCAGGGCGCTTTTGCCGAGCACGAGGCAAGACTGTCCGAGCTGGGCGCACGTTGTATCGAGATGAGGCAGGCGGCCGATTTGCAGCAGAACTTTGACCGCCTGGTCCTCCCCGGCGGCGAGTCCACCGTTCAAGGAAAACTGCTTGATGAGTTGGGCATGCTCGAGGAGCTTCGTACCCGTATCGCTGAAGGCATGCCCGTCCTGGGCACCTGCGCCGGCCTGATTCTGCTGGCTCACGACCTTGCCGCTCATGACGATAAGGGCACGCCGCGTTTGGCAACCATGGATGTGCTCGTTGAGCGCAATGCCTATGGCAGACAGCTCGGCAGTTTTCGCACCAAGGGACAGGTAGACGGCATCGACGGTGAAGTGCCGCTGACATTTATCCGCGCGCCCCGCATCGTCGAGGTCCACGGCGACGCCAAGGCCTTGGCAGAGGTCGATGGCCGCATCGTCGCCGCCCGCCAGGGCAACCAGCTCGGCGTAACCTTCCACCCCGAACTCGATGAAGACACCCGCCTCCACGAACTGTTCCTACAAATGTAGGTAGAACAAAAACGAGAGTGGATAATCTCCCACTTTGAGCTTGAATGCAGACTCAAACCGGGAGATTATCCACTCTCATGCTATGTAGTCGTTGGGGACGTTCTTAAACGACTAGTCAAACAAGAACGTCCCCAACGACCATATTGCGATAGACGACCACGTTTGCCCAGATAAAACCGACCAAATAAACCTGTCCCCTTTTGGTAGGTTTGGATCAAGGCGACGCCGATGCCTTGGTACCGACAGCGAAAACCCGCCAGAGCGAGCAAGGTGCCTTGAAACGAGGCGGCAT
>UQSB01000014.1 GCA_900543505.1 uncultured Collinsella sp.
GGTGGTGCCGGTGTGTTGCTTGAAGGCTTGGGCGAAGGCGGCCTGCTGAGGGTAGCCTAGACGCTCTGCGACCTGCGCTATCGTGAGCGAGCTATCGGCCAAAAGGTCCTGTGCTCGCTCCATACGGCGTCTGCGAATGTAGGCACCCAGGGACTCGCCGGTTTGGGCCTTAAAGGTGGCGCATAGCTTGGAGCGGCTTGTGTAGAGCCTCTCGGCTACCTCGTTGATACCCACACGTCTGCCTTTGTCGAGCGCGCGCTCAATCATTGCCGTTGCTTCTTCGGCAATGGTTATGCTGGCGCGTGTGTCTGCCGCCCGCCGCGCCTGCTTGTGGGCCGCGCGCGAACAGGCGAGCTCCGCGACCATGGTCTCCACGATGCCTTGCATATAGACGTGTCCGCCTACGGTGCGGGCGCGGTCCTCGTTAATCCGGCGCAGCGTGTGGCAGATGGCAGACGTCGCCTCCTCGTGCCACGACTCGGCAAACGCTTCAAAGACTCCTACGAACTCAGTGGGATACCGATGCTCCAGCTCGTCAAAATACCCGGGCAAAAAGAGCACCGAGCGCGAGTGATAAAGCTGCCCTGCAAACAGCGGACTTAGCTCCTCGCCGCAGCTATCTTGGATAAAGCTGCACACCGCGCTGTTCGGCCACGGTCCATGCAGGGGTTTAAGGTTCGCAGGCGTTATGCCGGCTTCGGGCATGCACATGAGCGTGGGCGCGCTGACCTCGCTCACGCACGCGTACGGTTCGGGTGTGTATTCGGCCAGGTACATATCGTGCGTCGGGGTAATGTAATGCTCCATGACGATGCAGGCAGGGGAGAGGGGCATGATCCATGCGCGTCCGTGCGCCCGATCGTTTGCCACCTCGCCGGTAAAGACGGCGCCCTTGCCGGTAAGCTCCAGGCCAAACTGCTCAAACTGCGGTGCATAGAGCTCGGTTATGTCGGTCGCTGCCCGCCGTATTTGCAAAAGCGTCCCTTTCCTTTGCAGAAACGTCCACGCCTGGCTCGATTGTGAGCCATGGCTAACACATCAATGATAAGTTCATTACGGTTAACTCTCAAGCCGTTAGAAAGGAATCTCATGGCAAAGGGATCAAAAAAGGAAGGCGGCGGTATCGGCGAGCTGCTTGCATATGCCGGCGACCGTAAATTCCTAACATATTTGGGCATGGCCCTCTCGGCGCTCTCGCAGCTGCTGAGCTTTGGCCCGTACGTGTGCATTTGGCTTGTCGCGCGCGATCTGATCGCCGTGGCACCTAACTGGAGCGAAGCCTGCGGCATCGCGACGTATGGCTGGTGGGCCGTGGGGTTTGCGCTGGCAAGCATCGTGGTCTATTTCGTGGGGCTCATGTGCACGCACCTGTCTGCGTTTCGCTGCGCGTCCAATATTCGCAGGACTACGAGCGAGCACCTGCTTAAGCTGCCGCTTGGCTACTTTAACACACACGCCACCGGTGAGCTGCGCCGTATCGTAGACGGATGCGCCGCTTCCACAGAGACTTTGCTCGCACACATGCTGCCCGATATCGCAGGCGCCGCCGCCATGGTCGTGGGCTTGCTCGTGCTGCTTTTCGCCCTCGATTGGCGCTTGGGCGCGGCATGCCTCATTTCGGTGGCCGTTTCGTTTTGCGCCATGGCCACCATGATGAGCGGCAAGGGCGCCGAGTTTATGAAGGCCTACATGGGCGCGCTGGTCAAGATGAACAAGACCGGCACCGAATACGTGCGCGGCATCCCCGTGGTCAAGGTGTTCCAGCAGACGGTCTACTCCTTTAAGGCGTTCCACGACGCGATCGCCGAATACGCCGACATGGCGCAAAACTATGCGGGCACGTTCTGCCGAGGCCCGCAGGTGCTCAACCTTACCGCGCTCAATGGTCTTGTGACATTCCTGTTGCCCGTGGCGTTGCTGTTGGCGCCGGGCGAGACGGACTTCGCGCATTTTATGGCCAACTTCACGTTTTACGCGATATTTTCGGCCGTGGTGCCGACGGCCATGACCAAGCTCATGT
This sequence comes from uncultured Collinsella sp., assembly GCA_900543505.1. Classification (GTDB taxonomy): domain Bacteria; phylum Actinomycetota; class Coriobacteriia; order Coriobacteriales; family Coriobacteriaceae; genus Collinsella. Next base: position 2,021 of record UQSB01000014.1, read on the forward strand.
TTGTGGGCGAGGCCTCTCAGATGAGTGCCGATTCGCTGGCTCGCATTCGAAGCGTCATGGATTCCAAGCAGCTCTCCGTGCCTGCCCAGCCCAAGCACCCCGCCGGCGGCGACGTGCGATTTGAGGACGTGAGCTTTACCTACGAGGGTGCCGAGGCACCTGCCGTCAACCATGTGAGCTTTAGCGTTTCTGCAGGTAGCACCCTCGCGTTGGTGGGTCCCTCTGGCGGCGGTAAGTCAACCTGTGCCAGTCTGATCCCGCGTTTTTGGGATGTTTCCGCAGGTCGTGTGCTCGTAGGCGGTGTAGACGTTCGCGACATGGATCCGCACGAGCTTATGGACCAGGTCGCCTTTGTGTTTCAGACCAACCAGCTGTTCCGGCAAACACTTGCCGATAACGTGCGTGCCTCCAAGCCTACAGCTACTGACGACGAAGTGCGCGCGGCCCTCTCCGCGGCCCAGTGCGACGATATCGTGGCCAAGCTCCCGCAGGGCATCGACACCATGCTCGGCGCCGGCGGGGCGTACCTTTCGGGCGGCGAGGTCCAGCGCGTGGCACTCGCCCGCGCAATCCTTAAGGACGCGCCCATCGTGGTGCTCGATGAGGCCACAGCGTTTGCCGACCCCGAGAACGAGGCGCTCATCCAGCGTGCCTTTAGCAAACTGGCGGCGGGTCGCACAGTCATTATGATCGCGCACCGGCTTTCGACCGTGGTGGGGGCCGACAAGATCGTGGTGCTCAACCAAGGTAGCGTGCAGGAGACTGGCACCCATGCCGAGTTGCTGTCCCAAGAGGGTCTGTATGCCAAGATGTGGGCCGAATACGAACAGGCCGCGAGCTGGAAGATCACCGCTGCCGCGGATGCCGCCGTCACGAAGGGAGGCGAGGCCTAAATGTTCGCCTCATTCCAAAAGAAGTATTTCCTATCCGATAAAGGCGTCGCCGGCGTAAAACGCGGCATTTTCTGGACCGCGCTCACCAATCTCATTACCATGGCCGGCATGGGCTTATTGTTCCTGGTCATGGCCGGTTTTGTCGAACATCTCGCCACCGGTGCCGACCTGCCGGATGCCCTGCCGATTGTGGGCGGCCTCCTGGTCTTTTTCGTGTTGCTCTTTGCCTCTAACTGGCAGCAGTATTACTACACCTACTGCATCTTTTACGAGGAGTGCGGCAAGCAGCGTATGGAGATCGCCGAGCGCTTGCGCAAGCTGCCGCTGTCGTTTTTTGGCCGTCGTGATCTGGCCGATTTAACCGAGACCATTATGGGCGACGTCCAGGCCATGGAGCACGCCTACAGCCACGTGCTGGGAGAGCTTTGGGGTGCCATCATCGCAAGCGTCATTGTGTTCGTGGCGTCGCTGTTCTTTTGCTGGCAGCTGGCGATTGCGGCGTTTTGGAGCGTTCCCGTGGCCTTTGCCGTGCTGTATCTGACGCGCGGCCCCATGATCCCGGTGTTCGACCATGTGCGTGCCGAGAAGGTCAAGGTTACCGAGGCGATCCAGGAGACGCTCGACTGCGTGCGCGAGATCCGCGCCACCAACCAGGAGGCTCATTATCTTGAGGGGCTCAACGCCGTGATCGATGCCGAGGAGCGCGAGACCACCAAGGGCGAGCTCGCCAATGGGCTTTTGGTCAACTCCGCCTTTGCCATCCTGCGCCTGGGGATTGCCACCACGTTGGTCACGGGCGCTGCGATGGTCGCCTCCGGCCAGGTCGACTTTTTGATGATGTTTGCCTTCCTGCTTATGGTGAGCCGCATCTATGCGCCCTTTGATCAGGCGCTGATGCTGATGTCCGAGCTGTTTGCCGCCGAGTCGTCGGCCAAGCGCATGCGTTCCATCATGGAAGAGCCCGTGGCGCGGGGCAGCGAGCAGTTTGAGCCCGTAGGCCACGATGTGGTGTTCAATCACGTGGCATTTGGCTATGGTGCGGGCGAGGACGGCCGCGCCGGCGAGAAAGTTCTTACCGATGTGAGCTTTACCGCCAAGGAAGGCGAGGTCACGGCACTGGTCGGTCCTTCGGGCTCCGGTAAGTCTACGGTGAGCCGCCTGGCCGCGCGCTTTTGGGATGCCACCGCGGGCACGGTCACCGTGGGCGGCGTGGATGTTGCGAGCGTGGATCCCGAGGTGCTGCTGCGCGACTACGCCATTGTGTTCCAAGACGTGCTACTCTTTGACGACACGGTGATGGGAAACATCCGCCTCGGGCGTCGTGGCGCCACCGATGAGCAAGTGCTTGCGGCTGCGCGTGCCGCCAACTGCGACGAGTTTGTGAGCCGCATGCCGCAGGGCTACAACACCATGATCGGCGAGAACGGCTCCAAGCTGTCCGGCGGCGAGCGCCAGCGCATCTCCATCGCCCGTGCGCTGCTCAAAGATGCGCCGATCGTGCTGTTGGACGAGGCGACGGCGAGCTTGGATGTGGAGAACGAGACCGTGGTTCAGCAGGCGCTCTCCCGTCTGCTTGCAGGTAAGACGGTTATCGTTATTGCCCACCGTATGCGTACGGTGGAAAATGCCGACAAAATCGTTGTACTCATGGATGGTGTGGTTGCCGAGCAGGGCACTCCGGCGCAGCTCAAGGCGGCAGGTGGAGAATTCGCCCGCATGGTGGCGCTGCAAAAGGAAGCAGCTACCTGGCAGTTGTAAGAAGGGGCAAAGGGACAGTCCCTTTGTCACATTGACAATCGGTTACTCCGCATCGTTAATTTTCAAAAGGTTAGCCATGGCTGACCTAGATAGTTAGATAAAATTGAGATATTTCAAAAGCGTGCTCGAGCAAACTTGTTTACTCGGGTGCTGAGGCACCATGCCGCGTCCAATGCGGCAAAAGGGAGAGACATCATGAAGAAGTCCACGTTCAACACCCTGCTTGTTGGTGGCGGTTTTCTGCTTGGTACGGCTGGCATCAAGCTGCTCACCAGCGCTCCGGTAAAGAACGCCTGCGTGCAGGGTATCGCGTGCGGCATGCGCATCAAGAACGGCTACCAGGACATGGTCGAGCAGGCCAAGGCTAATGTCGACGACATGGTTGCCGAGGCGGCCTACATCACCCAGAGCGAGGCCGCTGCTGACGAGGCAGCAGAGTAACGCTCCCAGGCACAAACTATGAGATTCTCGATTATCAGCGAGATCCCCGGCAGGACCCGTCTTCAATTGGCGGGTCCTGTGCCAGAGAGCGATCTCGATGCACTTCTTAAGCTCAGCGGCGATATCGACGGCGTGCACAAGGTACGCGTCTATGGCCGTATTGGCCAGTTAGCGCTCGAATATGACGAGCCGTGTCGCGATGCCGTGCTGGCCGCCGTCGGTGCGCTCGACGCTCAGGCCATTGCCGACGCAAAGACGGGTTACGTGATGCAGCTTGAGCCGCGCAAGCACAAGCTCGTTATGGATCTTGCCACGCTTGTCGGCGCCCACTATGCGCGCCGATGGTTTTTGCCCACGCCCCTGCGTGCGGTGTTTGTCGTGGCCGGTTACATGGCATTTTTGCGCGCTGCCCTTCATGAGCTGGCGCAGCCGCGCCTGACCGTTCCCGTGCTCGACGCTTCGGCCATCGGCATTTCGTTCGTCAAACGTGATGTCGACACCGCGGGCCAGACAATGTTCCTGCTCAACGTGGGCGAGCTGCTCGAGGACTACACCCGCGCCATGAGCGAAAACGAGCTCATCAACTCGCTGCTCGATGTACCCGACAAGGCGCAAAAGGTCGTCGGCGATACCGAGGTAAGCGTTGCCGCCACCGAGCTTGAGCCCGGCGACTTGGTGGCCGTGCGCACTGGCATGTCCATTTGCATCGACGGTGTCGTCGAGCAGGGGAGCGCTATGGTCAACCAGGCGACCCTGACCGGCGAGCCGCTGGCCGTTGAGCGCAGCGTGGGCGACGACGTGTTCGCCGGTACCGTCGTGGAAGACGGCAGCATCTTGGTGCGCGTGCGCGCCAACACGGCGCAGACCAAACTGCGCTCGATCGTCTCGCTCGTGCAGACGGCCGACTCGCTCAAGTCCGAGGGCCAGTCGCATATGGAGGACCTCGCCAACAAGATCGTCCCGTGGAACTTCCTGCTCGCGGGCCTGGTTGCGCTCACCACGCGCAGCCTTATCAAGACCTCGGCGGCGCTGATGGTCGACTACTCGTGCGCACTCAAGCTCACGGGTTCCGTCGCCGTCATGACCGCCATGAGCGATGCCGCCAAGATGGGCGTCATGGTCAAGGGCGCGAAGTACTTTGAGTCGTTTGCCAAGGCTGACACCATCGTGTTTGATAAGACCGGCACGCTTACCGAGGCGCAGCCGCGCCTGGCTTGCGTGCTGACGACAGATGGCTGGAGCAAGGACGAGGTCCTGCGCCTTTCCGCTTGCTTGGAGGAGCATTTCCCGCATCCGGTGGCGCGTGCCGTGGTCAACGCCGCCCTCGAGTGCGGGCTCGAGCACCGCGAGCGCCATGCCGCGGTCGAGTACATCGTGGCGCACGGCATCGCTTCGTCCATCGAGGGGCGTCGCGCCATTATCGGTTCGGCGCACTTTGTATTTGAGGACGAGGGTGCGCAGCTCGAGTCCGACATCAAGGAGCAAATCGAGCTCCAGATGCAAGGCCTGTCGCCGCTGTATCTGGCGGTCGACGGCAAGGTCGTCGGCGTGCTCGGCATCGAGGATCCGCTCAAGCCCGGCGTCCGTGAGGCCATCGCCGACCTACATGCGCTGGGCGTCAAGCATGTCGTTATGCTCACGGGCGATTCGGAGCGCACGGCCGAGCGCATTGCGCGCGAGGCGGGTGTCGACGAGTTTAAGGCCGAGCTGCTGCCCGAGGACAAGTACGCCTATGTGGAGCGCATTAAGGGTGAGGGGCGCCACGTTGCCATGGTGGGCGACGGCGTCAACGATTCGCCGGCACTCGGTTTGGCCGACGTGGGGCTGGCAATGGGTGGCGGAAGCGACATCGCCAAGGAGGTCGCCGATATCATCCTGACCGACACGGATCTGGCCGCGATCGTGCGTTTGCGCCGCATGAGCCAGGGCCTCATTGATCGTCTGACGAGCTCCTACTCTAAGGTGATGCTTACCAACTCAGCGCTCCTGGCGCTGGGCATTACCGGCGCGATTACCCCGCAGACGTCGTCACTGCTGCACAACGGCTCGACGATTGCCTACAGTCTGAGCAACGCGAAGGCTTACCTGCGTTAGCAGACGTGTTCGCCCACGTTATCTGGCCTGCGCCCAGACGGCATCGGTGTCGTCCGAGCGCAGGCCTTTTTAGACAAGTGCAGCTTTGATGGCGGGGCTTTCTGCAAGCTGCTCGGCTGCCTTTTCGTCGGAGCCGTCGAGTGCTGCCAGACTGCGGTAGACCCACTCGTTGACCTGGGTGTTCTTGACGCCTGCGGTCTGCATAAGGGTGCCTACCTCGCGGATTGCTGCGAGCAGATCGGCTTTGGGACCCGCGAGCTCGACCTCGATGCCGTGGTAGGCGGCCACGCCGCGGTTTTCGCTCACGTGGTCGATAAAGCCCTCGACGGTCTCAAGCTGCTGGGCGAGAGCTGCATCATCGTCAGCGTCCAGCGCGACGAGTGCGTTCGATACCGTGAGGGCGGGATGTCCGCAGGGGACAAAGCCTTCGATGACATCCATAGCTTCGGTAATGGTTGAGCCCAGGCCTGCGAGGGCATTGACGAGTTGCTGCTTGGTATCCATAACGGTCCTTTCGACGGGTCAATTTTGCTTGGCGAAAATATACGTGACGCGTTCGGTGGCAAAAGTGTGAAGTGCGGCGCACATTGGGGTCTTCACAGCTCGTGCATAGAACAGCTGTCTGCCTTTAGAACGTGGTAAGATAGCACTCCACAAGCGGGGCTCGCCCCGCGTGTTCCTTGAAAAGTCGACGGCTGTTGGGTGTTTGTGCGCCCGATGCCATCCAGACTTTCCCGACATTCGGGGGCGACTGGTTTCGACACGATAGCTCTGAGAGAGGAAGCAAGCCGAGGTCTCCTCGCCTCGTTAAACAGGGGTACCGTCAAATTGAATTGACAACAACTCTTCTTTTGAGCCTATGGCTCTCGCTGCTTAGTTTATAGCGGCGCGTCAACCCGGTGATTTCCCCGACACCGGCGCGACGTCATTTTAGGGGAATGCTCCTGTGCACGTAATCGGTATGGCGCGGGCTAAGATCGAACCGGTTGGGATGCCACGAGCGTGTCGCTGCGCGCAAAGCGTCCGAGACTAAACCAGCGACTGAGCTTGGAGATGCCAATCAGGGGGCTTTCGTGGACCGGAGTTCGATTCTCCGCGCCTCCACCAATAGTTACAGGCAGGTAGATATTCGTATCTACCTGCCTTTTCATTTCTAGCCCGTACCGCGGAGAATCGAACTCTGTGCAGGGCGCGAGCGTTAAACAAACGCGGAGCGTTTGTAGCGAGCGGGCGAGGACGCCGGCAGGCGGCCGAAGCCGGTGCGGATTTGCGAAGCAAATACGCGGATTCTCCGCGCAAAGCCTCAGCCAGATATAGATGCGATGCCGATCGGGCGTCTTGCCCCGGCCTCAACCCATCAACGGACCCCCACCCGCGGAGAATCGAACTCTGCTCCAAAACCCATGCGCCCTCCATCCCAAAACTGGGTAGAAGAAAGCCAAAACTCAATCGCAGGAGGTCGATATGACTGCAGAAGATAAGGCAAAGAACGCCGGCAAGGTCGCGCTCGTCTTGGAGGGTGGCAGTTTTCGTGGGCAGTTTACCGCCGGCGTGCTCGACGTTCTCATGGAGGCCGGTGTCGAAATTCCGGCGGTATATGGCGTATCGGCCGGTGCGCTCAACGGCGTCAACTACAAGTCACACCAGATCGGTCGCGTCAATCGCATCAACCTGACCTTCTGCAATGACAACCGCTACATGGGTGCCGCATCCTTCGCATCCACGGGCTCCATCGTGGGTTACGACTTTATCTTCAACGATATCCAGGACCGCCTGGATCCCTTTGACAACGAGGCGTTCGACGCGAGCCCCATCGAGATGTACGCCGTCGCGACGGACATGCTCTTTGGAACTGCCGCATACCTGCCGGTCAAAAGCGCCGTGCTCGACCTCGACGCCGTGCGTGCCTCGACCTCGTTGCCGCTGGTGACGCCGCCGGTCGAGATTGACGGGCACAAATACGTCGACGGCGGCGTAGCCGATTCGGTTCCTATCGGGCATGTGCTGGAGGAGGCCGGCTTCGAGCGCGCGGTTGTCATTGTCACGCAGGACCGCTTGTACGAGAAAAAGCCCTACGAGTTTATGCCTGCCGCGCGCGCCCGCTATGCCGACTACCCCTACCTGCTCGAGGCTATCGAGACGCGCCACGACCGCTATAACCTCCAGCGCATGCACCTGTGGAAGTATGAGCGCGAGGGCCGCGCGCTGGTCATCGCTCCGCAAAAGCCGGTCGAGGTCGGCCATGTCGAGCATGATCCGGCAAAGCTTTTGGACCTGTATATCCAGGGCCGTCAGGAGGCAAAGCGCCTGCTCGCGGAAATCCAAGAGTTCGTTGAGCGCTAGCGACGGCGAACCCTCAAAAAATGACAACAGCTAAAGAGTTGGAAAAATCACGGCTCGTGGATGACATGTGCAGAAACTCTGGTCGGAGCCAAAATACCTGTTGACTCGTACGGCGAGCGGGGTAATATGGACGGGTTACTTGCAGAGCCCCGTGAATCTCTGTAACAACACGTACTGTACATGGAGGAGTCTAAGTGATTTCGAAATCGACTCACTACGCCAAGCAGGGCGAGGTCCAGCGCAACTGGGTTCTCGTCGACGCCGATGGTGCTGTCCTGGGCCGTCTTGCCACCCAGATCGCAATGATCCTGCGCGGTAAGAACAAGCCCCAGTTCACGCCCAACAGCGACTGCGGCGACTTCGTTGTCGTCATCAACGCCGATAAGGTCCAGCTTACCGGTAACAAGGCCGACACGAAGACCTATTATCGCCACAGCGGCTACAACGGCGGCCTCAAGGCTGAGAGCTTCCGCCAGGCTATGGAGAAGCACCCGGAGAAGGTCATCGAGCGCGCCGTTCGCGGTATGCTGCCCAAGACCACCCTCGGCCGTGCCCAGATGACCAAGCTTAAGGTCTACGCTGGTGCCGAGCATCCGCATGCTGCCCAGAACCCCACGAAGATTGAGCTGGAGGCTTAAAGATGGCTGAGAACACCGTTGTCTACCAGGGTACCGGCCGTCGTAAGAACGCCGTCGCCCGCGTCCGTCTCGTCCCCGGCACCGGCAAGGTGACCATCAACAAGCGTGACGCCGAGCAGTATTTCGGCCGTCATCAGCTCGTTGAGAACGCCCTTGCTCCCTTCAAGGTGACCGACACCGCCGGTCAGTTCGACGTTATCGCTCTGTGCGATGGCGGCGGCATCTCCGGTCAGTCCGGCGCTCTGCGTCTGGGCATCGCTCGCGCTCTTCTGAACGCTGGCGACTACCGTGCTGACCTCAAGAAGGCCGGTTTCCTTACGCGCGATGCTCGCGTGGTCGAGCGCAAGAAGTACGGCCTCAAGAAGGCCCGCCGCGCTCCCCAGTTCTCCAAGCGCTAAGGTTTTATCTCCTTTCGAGATACAATGTACAAGCGGGGCCTGCCGATTCCTCGGCGGGTCCCGCTTTTCTTTTTCGACTAGGGTGGGCGGTTGTATATCGCCTGCTAGGGAAGGAGCGATCCTATGCCCCAGAACATCTTCGGTACCGACGGCGTCCGTGGCGTCGCCAATGCCGACCTCTCGTGTGACCTCGCGTTTCGCCTGGGCCGCGCGGCGACCAAGTTCCTTGGTCCGGACATCTGCATCGGTCGTGACACGCGCCTTTCGGGCACCATGCTCGAGAGCGCTCTGACCGCCGGCATTATGGCCGAGGGCGGCCGCCCGCATTGCTGCGGCGTTATCCCCACGCCCGCCGTGGCACTGCTCACCGTCCAAAACGAGCTTGACGGCGGCATCGTCATCTCCGCTTCGCACAATCCGCCGGAGTTCAACGGCATCAAGTTCTTTAGCCGCAAGGGCATGAAGCTTCCCGATGCTGTCGAGGAAGAGATCAGCGCCTGGGTCATGTCCGAGGAGGCCATGGCTGCCGACACGCTGCCGACCGGTGCCGGCGTGGGCCACATCATCAAGATGAAGGACGCCCGCAAGGCATATGTCGATCACGCTATCAGCACCCTCGACGGCCTTAAGCTCGACGGCCTGGTCGTTGCCGTCGACTGCGGCCACGGTGCGTCCTGCCAGACCACGCCTGCCGCGCTGCAGCGTCTGGGCGCCACGGTCCACGCTATCAATACCGATTACTGCGGCACCGACATCAACGTCGAGTGCGGCTCTACTCACCTTGAGCCCCTGCGCGAGCTCGTGCTGCGCACCCACGCCGATATCGGCCTGGCCCACGACGGCGACGCCGATCGCGTGCTGTTCGTGGACAGCGAGGGCAACGAGATCGATGGTGACTACATCCTGGCCATCTGCGGCTCCGACCTGGCCGCTCGCGGCAAGCTTGCCAACTCCGAGATCGTCTCGACCGTCATGTGCAACCTGGGCTTCTCCATTGCCATGAAGGAGCAGGGCTTTGAGATGGTCCAGACTGCCGTGGGCGACCGCTATGTTCTTGAGCGTATGCTCGCGGACGGCGCCGTCATCGGCGGCGAGCAGTCTGGCCACATCATCTTCCTGGAGCACAACACCACCGGTGACGGCCTGGTGACGGCTCTGCAGCTGCTGGCCGTGCTCAAGCGCACCGGTCGTACCCTTACCGATCTTGCCGGCATCATGAAGAAGTACCCGCAGGTACTCGTTAACGTGCATTCCGACAACAAGGCTGGTCTGGACGATTGCCAGCCCATCTGGGATGCCGTCGCTGCTGCCGAGAAGGAGCTTGACGGCCGCGGTCGCATTCTGGTGCGTCCGAGCGGTACCGAGCCGCTGGTCCGCGTGATGGCCGAGGCCGAGACGCACGAGCTGACCCAGCGCGTTGTCGACGACATCGTCGAGGTTGTCAAGCGCGAACTTCCCTAATGGTCAAAAACGGGTGCCAAGTGGTAAACTGTTAAGGTTATTTGATTGATTGGTATGTCCGAGGGGGAGCATGTTCACTAAAGTCCTAAGGTCTTTTGGTATGCGTGGTCGAGTCCTTACGCTGGATGCTCCCATCTCGGGCGACGTCATTCCGCTCTCCGAGGTAAACGACCAGACGTTTGCCACCGGCCTTTTGGGCCAGGGCGTGGCGATTCAGCCCACCGGAACGCGCGTGATTGCACCGGCTGATGCCAAGGTCGAGGCCATTTTTCCCACGGGGCACGCCGTTGCGCTTAACACGGTCGATGGCCTGGACGTGCTCATCCACGTTGGTTTGGACACTGTTCAGCTCGAGGGCAAGCACTTTACCGTACATGCGCAAGTGGGTGACATCGTCCATAAGGGCGATGTACTCATTGAGTTTGATCGCGAGGCAATTGCTGCCGAGGGCTACGATGTGACGGTTCCCATCTTGGTGTGCAACTCCGTTGAGTTCTCGAGCATCAAGGGCTCCGTTGGCGTGCATGTCGAAGAGATGGACCAACTCATCGTTGCTCGCGAGCGCTAGCAAGTGCACGTGGCCATTAGCCTACAATTCAAACACGTTTACGGAGGGCGCCCTTGAAAGAGGGCGCCCTCCGTGGCAAGATGGGATTTGTCCGAAGCTAAACAGCTTTGGGTCACCGTGGACGGGCAGGGGCCTCGACGCGGCTAGACACGAGACACATACATTACGCGACCTCGCCCTGGTGGCCGCACACGTTGGTTGCGGCCGACGCGGGCCGCGGGCAAGTGCTTGTAAGGGGAGCCTTGCCTCTCTTGTACGAGAAAGGACGCGTAATGAAGATCATTAAAGCTAAAGACTACGAGGATATGAGCCGCAAGGCCGCCAATATTATCTCGGCGCAGGTTATCCTCAAGCCCGACTGCGTGTTGGGTCTTGCCACCGGCTCCACCCCGATCGGTGCCTACAAGCAGCTCGCTGCTTGGTACGAGAAGGGCGACGTCGACTTTGCTGAGGTCAGCACCTACAACCTGGACGAGTATCGCGGCCTTTCGCACGACGATCCCCAGAGCTATCACTACTTCATGCGTGAGAACTTCTTCGATCACATCAACATCGACCTGAACAACACGCATGTGCCCGACGGTTCCAACCCCGACGCCGCCGCTGCCTGCTCTGAGTACGACAAGATCGTCGCCGCCGCCGGTTACCCGGATCTGCAGCTGCTCGGCATTGGCAACAACGGCCACATCGGCTTCAACGAGCCCGATGACCACTTCTCCAAGGGCACGCACTGCGTCGACCTCACCGAGAGCACCATTCAGGCCAACAGCCGCCTGTTCGACAGCATCGACGATGTTCCCCGTCAGGCCTACACCATGGGTACCCAGACCATCATGTATGCCCGCATGATCCTGGTCGTCGCCAACGGCGAGGCCAAGGCTCAGGCCGTGCATGACATGTGCTATGGCCCGGTTACGCCCGAGTGCCCGGCTTCGATCCTGCAGCTGCACACCAACTGCGTTGTCGTTGCCGACGAGGCCGCCCTTTCGCTCTGCGAGTAGCGCGAATCCTGCAGCTCGACATAGCCTTGCCTAGGGCCTCCGCTTTGCGGGGGCCTTTTTGCTATCCCTTTTTGCCCACTTGACCAAAAACTTGCCGCAAGCTTGACGAATGCCGGATGTCCAACAGCTTGATTCATTCTATACCAGATTCTATGCAAAAATGCCACTAGAAGGTCGTAGACGGTAGCGGGTGCTAGGCGAGTTGAATGACATAGCTGAACCTTATTCATTTACGTTACACTGCCGCTTAGATGGGACAAGCTGACAAGCTCATTTACCTGCTTAAAGACCGATTAGTCGGGGGATTAATAACAATCGGTCCTTGCTGTACAAAAACTTGCCGCTTGCGTACCAAAAGACAACCTAAAACACAAGGCCGCTCTATTCATAGCGCGGCCTGTATGGTCTTGCGGTTACAGTGTCCATACGGTCGAGTTGAGGAGCGGGCATGGTAAACGATTTGAGCAGTATAGACGGCCTCGAGCTGATGCCGCTGGGCGGAGACTATATGGTGCGCCGCGAACGCTTGATGAATGAGCTTATAGCCAAGGGCCGAAAGGCCGGCATCGTGGTTCTTTATGCGCCCGACGGGTTTGGGAAGACCTCGGTGCTGCTGCAGTACACCCATGAGGTTAAATGCGACCCGACGCGAGGCCCCGTGCGGATTATCGAGGCCGATCGCGCCATTGGGCGCGAGGTGTTTATGCAGCTCGAGGTGGTTACCGAAGAACTCAAAGACAAACCGCACTCCCTTATCGCGATTGATAATGTGCCAAACCTCGATCAGCACGATACCGAAGACCTCATCGACAGGATTCGCGGCCTGCGCGCTATGGGGGTAGGGGTCTTTATCTCCTGTCGTCCTTCAAATCGTCAGCTGATCCACGGGCTGGGCGATTCGGTTAAGATCAATGCGCAGATGCTCAAGGTGCATGCCTATGAGTATTCGGCGTGGGCATCGGCGTTTTCGATCAGCACGTCGCTCGACTTTTATCAGCTCACACAGGGCGTGCCCGAGCTCGTTTCGGCATTGCAGACGGGTCTGTATGGCCAAGGCGACGTAGCCGGACTGCTCGAAAACGAGATTGTCAACGTATATGGCGCGGCACTTGCCGATCTGGCTTCGCTCGACAATAATGCGCTGTTTTGCGTGGCATGTCTCATGATTTTGATGGGCGAGGGCAATATCGCAGAACTCGAGGCCTGTGGGGTGAGGCTGTCGATGGTCGACCAGTCCTACTTCGTACGCGACTACCCGATCTTTGGCTTGGATCCCGCCGAGCGGAGTTTTACGTGTCTGGGCACGGAGGATAACGGACGCTTGCGTTTGCGTAAGTTGGTGGCCGAGATTCGCCCCGAACTTGTTCCGAGGGCGGCCCGGATTTTGCTTAAGGCGGGCCGATGCGATGCGGCGATGGGCCTGGCGGACGCTTTTTTGGACCGTGAGGCGGTCCTTGAACTTGCTGGGCAGTATGGGGTCGATCTTGCTCTGACGGGGCATGGGGCCGATATCTGCCGAGCAGCGCTGGGCACGATCGATGCCGACGATCCGGCTCCAGAGCCAACGCCTGCCGAGGCGCTTGGCGTATATCTGGCAGCGGTCAGCGTGTCCAATACAAAGCTCGCTCGCTATATGGCATCGGTTATCGAGCGCGGGGGCGAACGGGCGGTCTGCGAAATAGACCCTGTTTCATGGAGGGTGGCCCAGATACTGACGGCTGTTTGCTATGGGGACAACGGGCTTGGGCTCCCTACGAACCTGGCCGTGCCAGAAATCGAGTCATCCCATACCGCACTCGATATGTTGTCTGCGCATATCGAGGTCAAGCGCTGTCTGACAGAGCGGGGAGATGACGGCGGCGTTCTACAGCAGCTCAAAACGAGCAAGGCCTATGACTGCGAGCTCGACATCGCGGGGATTGTTATACGGGCCGATAGCATGCTGGTGGAGCTCTTTGACGGGTCGTTCGCGGGAACCGACGAGCGCGACGACGAGATGACGGTGGTGCGGGAGGCGCTCGACGTACGTGGGCTTAAGGCGATGGCTATCTGGGTGCGCATGGTGTTGGCGGCACGGCGGCTCCTTTCCGGCTTGCCGGTAACCGACGACGCGGCGTTCAACGAGCTCGATCGTTTTGCCGTGCGCATGCGCGACAACCAGATTCAGCTGTTTGGCCTGTTGCTAGAAGGCTGGCAGTCGCTGGCAGAGGGACGGCCGGTTAATGCAAAGTTCCGTGCGGTCCAAGTGCTCAAACTTGCCGAGGAGTCGATTGCGTACATGCGCGATAACGCATTGCTGCTGGAGCGCGCGGCGTATCTGCGTAACACCTCGATGGTTTCGGTGCGCGAGGAAGCGGAGTTACTCGATATAAGCCAGACACAGGTTGGTGGAGCGGAGGCCTGGATGGTGGCGCTGCATTTGGCCTGTGCGGGACGGGACAGCGACCTTGCGGCCTGGATGTCCATGAATCGTGCGGGGATTCTAGAGCCATCGTATCGGCTCTTTGCGCGCCTTGCCATGCATTGTCTGGGCGAGCCGGCGGCCAGGATACGCAAGAAGCTTCCCGTGCGCGAGCTGTCGCGGTACTCGCTGCGCGACGATTTGGAAGGGGAGGGCGAGCGCCTGTTCCAGGCCGGCGAGGTTGAAGCCGTTGATACCATCGACCATATCGAGATTCGCATGTTTGGTGCGTTTCGCGCCGAGCGCGACGGGTTTCCCATCACGGACAAAATGTGGCGCCGCAAGAAGGCGGCGACGCTTGCCGAGCGGCTTGCACTGGGCATGGACGCGCTCGTCGACCGCGAGACGCTGGCAATGGAGCTGTGGCCCCATGCCGAGTTTAATAGCGCCCGCAACAACCTGTACTCGACGATATCGCGCTTGCGGTCGGCTTTGGGACCGACGCCGGATGGCAAGTCGTGTGTACTCATCCAAAATGAATGCATCGGACTCAACGGCGACTGCGTCAAGACCGATGTGCGGCTGTTTGACCAGATAAGCCGTGAGGTTTTGGGAAATCGCACGGGTGCGCGCGGGCCCCATTTAGTTGAGCTGTGCCTTAAGATTGAGCAGCTTTATGCCGGACCGCTGTATGTTCCCAATGGCTGTAATCCCACCTACTTTTTACGCATGCGGCGCATTATGCAGTCAAAGTACATCGATTGCATGATTAAGGGAGCAAATGCCGCTCTAGAAGAAAACGATCTGCAGTCGGCGATTTGGCTGGCGGAGTCGGGGCTTCGGCAGGAAACGGCGCGTGAGGATATGGTGCGCTGCGCCATGCGTGTCTACAGTGCGGCGGGGCGGCGGCGCGATATCGTCGAGCTATACAGTGGGCATATGCACCATCTGAGGGAGCAGGTCAATGGCGTGCCCGAGCCCGAGACGCGGCGTCTATACGAGCGCTTGGTGGAGGGTCGGCTCAACCGCGTGCTGGTCGAGCGATAAAAAACGGGCACCCGAAGTACTTGGGCACCCGTAAGCTTGCTATGTGTTGGCTCGCCGGATCATTGGCTCTTAGACGAGCTTGATCTTCTCGATATCCTTGCGCGAGGACTCGCGATACAGCGAGAACTTGCGGCCGATAACCTGAACAACGTCGGCATGGCAGCGCTCGGCGAGCTCCTCGGCGGCCTCGCGGGCAGAAAGGCTGGAGCCATCGAGCACGGAGCACTTAACGAGCTCGTGCTTCTCCAGGTAGGCGACCGTCTGCTCGACGGTGCCCTCGTTGACATCGGACTTGCCGATGATGATGGCGGGGTTGAGGTGATGGGCCATGCTGCGAAGCTGCTTGACCTGGGCTCCTGTCAGTGCCATGGGTTCTCGCTTTCTATGTATGGGGCGCCCCGCGACGGGGCCTTAATCTACGTGAGCTGTCCCACGATAGCGCAGGAACGGCGCGGTGTGGAGCGCGTTTGCCCAGTTCAAAAAGAATGCGGATGCCGAGTGAGTGGGCGGCGTGGGCTGCGAACAGGCTATGAGCTGGGCGCAGAGACTGGATCCCATGCAATAAATGCCCAACGGACCTTGCGGACGTGGTCGAGCATGTAGCGTCCCTGCGGCACACCCTTGGAGCCCGGCTCACCGGCATGGGGATTCTCGATCATGTGTTGGGCGATGTAGTCGCGCAGACGGTCGACCTTATCCTCGTTGCCATGCTCAAGCATGCGGGAAAAGTCCGCCACGCCCGCTTCAAGACTGTCGAAGGTATCGCGACGCGGCGATTCAAAGTACGTGACCTGCGGCAGGGCACCCATCTGAATGAGGATGTTGAAGGCGTACACAAAGCCATTACTGCAGGTAACCGAGGCGCCGATAGCGTTCATCAAGTGCAGATCATAGCGCGGGCTGGAGTTAGCGACCATCGTGACAGCACAACGGCGACGAGCCGTACGGTCGAGCTTGGCAAGCGCACCTTTTAGGTCATTTGTGGTGACGGAACGACTGGCAAAGGCAACATCCACAGTCTTGGCAACCGGCCCAACCAAATCCCAATCATCGTCCCAAGCAAGCTCAAGCGGCGTAATGCGATCTTCGAGCCCATAGTACTCAATGCCAGCATCAAGCGTGCCCAACATGGCAGGGGAAAAGTCAGCAGCAATCACAGGATGCCCAGCCTGAGCAAGCGGAATAGCAATCGACCCAGCCCCGCACCCCATATCGAGTACCGACTCGCTGGGCTCAAGCGCCAGCAGCTTTATAAAATCCCGAGCATAAGGGGCAGTCTCCAACGGCCGAAAATGCCGAGCCCTTTTATCCCACTCAAAAGAATCGTCAGCCCGCCGCCGATCAGCTTGCAGACGCATCCACTCCAGATTCCAATCTGTGGAAAGCAGCTCAGAACGATTCTCCCCATCAGCCACGGGCCAACCTCCTAGCAACAAAAAAGCGACTCCTCCCAAAAGAAGAGCCGCAACCAGCATATATCAGAAAGAACCGATCCAACGCCAAACCGCCATACCAGCAAAGTAGGGCAGAAGCGAAGCGACTGCCAAAGGGATAGAACCCAACCGAGGGCCCGTTGTGCGGGAGCCCCGGGGAGGGCAAATATATAAGGTCGATCGCGAGTTCCGCACGAGCCGGAGAGCACTTAATGTGCTCTCCGTGCGAGCCAGGACTGTCCGAGCAGGCGACCTTATATATTTGCCCTCCCCGGGGCTCCTCGCCAGTCCCCCTCAGCTAGTTCTTCAGCGAGTTCAGCGGCGCCGGGAAACGTCCACCGCGATGGGCAAGCACGGTGCCGGCGTTGGGGTTCACCGGCATGATGGGTGCACGGCCGAACAGGCCGCCGTACTCGACGCAGTCGCCCACGCCCTTGCCGATGGCGGGAATCACGCGGACGGCCGTGGTCTTGTTGTTGATGACGCCGATGGCCATCTCGTCGGCGATGATGCCGGCGATGGTCTCGACCGGGGTGTCGCCGGGGATGGCGATCATGTCCAGGCCGACGGAGCACACGCAGGTCATGGCCTCGAGCTTCTCGAGCGAAAGCGCACCGGCTTCGACGGCGGCGATCATGCCGGCGTCCTCGGACACGGGGATGAAAGCGCCGGAGAGACCGCCCACGCTGGAGCTGGCCATGACGCCGCCCTTCTTGACGGCATCGTTGAGCATGGCGAGCGCGCAGGTCGTGCCCGGGCCACCGCAGGTGCCCACGCCGATGATCTCGAGGATGCGCGCGACGGAGTCGCCGATGGCAGGCGTGGGAGCCAGCGACAGGTCGACGATGCCCTTCTCGACACCCAGGCGATGGGCGGCCTCGCGGCTCATGAGCTCGCCGGCACGGGTGATCTTAAAGGCGGTCTGCTTAATCTTTTCGGCGACTTCCATCATCGATGCGGAATCGGGCAGCGTCTCCAGGGCTGCGGCCATAACGCCGGGGCCCGAGACGCCTACGTTGATGACGGCGTCGGCCTCGCCACCGCCGTGGACGGCGCCCGCCATAAACGGGGAGTCCTCGACCATGTTAGCAAAGCAGACAAACTTGGAAGCGCCGACGGAATCCTGGTCGGCCGTGAGTTTAGCGGCATCGATGATGGTCTGGGCGGCCATAAGCACGGCGTCCATGTTGATGCCGGCGCGCAGGCTGGCGACGTTGACACTGGAGCAGACACGGCTCGTGGTGGCGAGCGCCTGGGGGATGGACTGGATGACGCGGCGGTCGGTGTCGCCGATGCCCTTCTGGACGAGTGCGGAGAAGCCGCCCAGGTAATCGATGCCGAGCGTCTCGGCCGCGCGGTCGAGGGCATGCGCGATGGGGGTGAGGTCCTCATCCTTGCAGCACGCGGCGATCTGCGCCACCGGGGTGACGGAAACGCGCTTGTTGACAATGGGGATACCGTACTCGCGCTCGAGGTTCTCGGCGGTCTCGACCAGATGCTCAGCCGTGTGCGTCACATGGTCGTAGATCTTCGTGCACATGCGGTCGAGGTTCTCGTCACCGCAACCCATGAGCGAAACACCCATGGTGATGGTCCTGATGTCGAGGTTCTGTTCCTCAACCATGCCGCGGGTTTCCGCGATTTCTGCGGGCGTGATCGCCATCCTTGCGCTCCTATCTGCCAAAACGAGCATAGTCTTATCTATTCTAACGTGCCGCACGTGCCAAGTGGCGCGTGCGGCACGTTTTGGTGCTCGGTTGTTTCCGTTGTGTTACTTCCCAAAGACCTCTTCGGCGATACGAGCGCTCTCGGCGGCGTCCTTGGCGTAGTAGTCCGCGCCGATTTGCTTGGCGTATTCGGGGGTGAGCACGGCGCCGCCCACGATGATCTTGACGCCCGGAACCTCGGCATGGAGCAACTTGATGGTCTCTTCCATGGCGACGACCGTGGTGGTCATAAGCGCCGAGAGGCCGACGAGCTTGATGTCACGCTCCTGCACGGTCTTGAGCACCTCTTGCGGGTCGACATCGCGGCCTAGGTCAAAGACGGTGTAGCCGTAGTTATCGAGCAGCATCTTGACGATGTTCTTGCCGATATCGTGGATGTCGCCCTTGACGGTGGCCACGCAGATCTTGCCCTTGTCGGCGATCTCGCCGGCGGGCATCAGGCGCTTGATGGTGTCGAAGCCCACGCGTGCGGCTTCGGCCGAGGCCATGAGTTGCGGCAAGAAGAACTTGCCCTGGTCAAAGAGGACGCCCACCTCGTCGAGGGCGGGGATAAAGTGGTTGTTGATAAGGTCCATGGCGTCGTGGTCTGCCAGCAGACGCTCGGTCTCGGCAGCGATCTCGCCTTTGCGGCCCGAGACGACCATTCGACGAATCGGGTCGTCGTTGCCGTCAGTGCCGGCGGTGCCAGCAGCAGGCGCGGCATCACTCGATGCGGCCTGAGCCGCTGCCGGGTTGGCGGCGATCTTGTACGGATCGGTCCAGCCGGCATAGCGCTCGATGTATCCGGTCGAGCCCTCGTCCTCAACGCTCAGGACGCGATAGCTGTAGACGGTGTCCATAAAGCGCTTGGAGCCCGGGTTCATGATGGGGGCGTCCAGACCTGCACCAAAGGCGGCGGCCAAAAAGACCGAGCCCAGCAGCGGGCGAGCGGGCAGGCCAAAGCTGATGTTCGACACGCCGAGCGCGCATTTGACGCCCAGGCGCTCCTTGCACAGGGACATGGCGCGCAGGATCTGCTCGGCCTGGCGCTGGTTGGTCGAGGCGGTCATGACCAGGCAGTCGATGAGGATGCGGTCCGGGCCGATGCCGTAGCGGGCGGCCTCGGCCACGATGCGCTCGGCGATGGCGAAGCGGGCCTCGGCGGTATCGGGGATGCCGCCTTCGTCGAGCGTAAGGCCGACGACGTTGGTGCCGTAGTGGGCAACCAGCGGAAAGATCTCATCCATGATCTGCTGTTTGCCGTTGACGGAGTTGATGATGGGCTTGCCGGCATAGCGGCGTACGGCGGCCTCGACGGCGGCGGGATCGGTGGAGTCGATCTGCAGCGGCAACAGCGTGGAGCCTTGGAGCTGCTCGGTGGCCTGTTGGATAATCTTGACCTCGTCGATCTCGGGCAGGCCCACGTTGACGTCCAGGATGTCGGCGCCCTGCTCCTGCTGGCTGATGCCCTGGCTCACCACGTAGTCCAGATCGCCGTCGCGCAGGGCCTGCTGCAGGCGTTTTTTACCGGTGGGGTTGATGCGCTCGCCGATGACGGCAATCTTGTGGCCGTCGCTGGGAAGGTCCACGACCGTTTGGGCGCTCGTGACCGACATGCTGGGCTTGCGGCGGCGCGTGCTGGGCGTGTGGTTATCGATAAGCGTGCGCAAAGCGGCCATGTGCGCCGGCGTGGTGCCGCAGCAGCCGCCCACGACGCTCACGCCGTCCTCAATCATGCCAGCGACGGCCTCGGCGTATTCGGGTGCCTGGATATCAAAGACGGTGTTTCCGTCATCGTCCACGCGGGGCAGTCCCGCATTGGCCTGCACCATAACGGGCTTGTCCGTAACGGTGAGCATACGCGCGGCGAGTCCTCGGAGCTCGGCCGGGCCCTGGCTGCAGTTGATGCCCAAAACGTCGGCGCCGATGGCGTCGAGGGTGATGGCGGCGACCTCGGGGCTCGTGCCCAAGAAGGTGCGTCCGTCTTCCTCAAAGGTCATGGTGGCAAAGACGGGCAGGTCGGAGTTCTCGCGGCAGGCGAGGACGGCCGCCTTGATCTCGGCAAGGTCGGTCATAGTCTCGATAATAAAGAGGTCCACGCCCGCGGCGACGCCGGCGCGCACTTCCTCGGCAAAGAGGTCATAGGCCTCGTCGAAGCTGAGGGTACCCAAGGGGCGAAGCAGCGCGCCGATGGGGCCGATATCGCCGGCGACGTAGTGGGCGCCGGCCGCGCGGGCGCAGGCGACAGCGGCGGCAAAGACATCTGCCACGGTGGCGGTACCGTCGAGCTTGTGGGCGTTGGCACCAAAGGTGTTGGCGGTGATCACGTCGCAGCCGGCCTCGACGTACTGTCGCTGAATGTCGGTAATGACCTGGGGCTCCTCAAAGTTGAGCAGCTCGGGCAGGGCGCCCGCCTTCATGCCGGCGGCCTGCAACATGGTGCCCATGCCGCCGTCAAACAGCAGGTGCCCGGTGCCCTTGATGGCGGCGCGCAGGCGATCGTCCTTAATGCGCAGATCGTCGATCGTGCGCGTCTTGTACGTGGCACCGTTGCGACGTGCGGCATCAACGGGTGCCGCCAATGCAGTGCCGTCAGAATCATGAGTGATAAGCGGAGTAAACATCGAGGGCTCCTAATGGCTGGAATAGCAGGTGGTGTGGGCGGCGCGGAAGCGACAGTGCTCGCGCATGCGGCAGATATTGCAGGTGGGGCGGCTCTGGGCGTCGTGGACCTCGCCGTCGAACAGACCGATCACCGCGGTCACGCTCTTGGTGGGCATGAGCAGGCTGGTGGGCGTGACGGTAAGCCCGATGAGCCGCGTGGCGTTGAGCGCGTCCACGATTGAGCGCTGTGCCGTAAGCGGGCAGTCGCCGTAGCCGGGACTGAAGCGCCAGTTGCCGGCGAGTCCGTGTGCGGCGGCCGCAGCCTTGACCTGCTGGTCCATCTGCTCGACGGCGGCTTCTACATAGGCAGAGCATGCGGCGTCGAGCACGGCTCCCTCCAGGGGCTGCTGGGCTCCCGTGGTGCGCAGGCGACGCTCGGCGTCCATGCCGAGGGTGCATGCCATGAGCGCGGCAAAGCGGGCGTCTTTGAGATGTCGATAGATATCGCGACCTCGCAGCTCAACGTTGGTGCCGACCAAGCGAATGCAAGGCTCACTTTGTTCGTCCACGCCCGTGGCATCGACGGCAAACACGCGGCGCACGCCACGGGGCTCAATGTCCAGTTCCAGGCGCTCGACTACAAGCTCAATACGTCGTGACAGCTCGGGCTCAATCTGCTGGCCGCCGTAACCCAGATACCGCAGCATCTCGGCACGGTCGACACGGGGATGGTGCGCAGCATCGACACGGTAAAGCGCCGGCGACGCAAAGTCGGCCGGCACTTCGACAGCGGTTGTATCGATGTGCGGTTTTTCCATTACCCCAGGCGCTCCATAATAGTCGCGGCGATCGCAGGACGATTCATAGTGTACAGGTGCAGACCGGCGGCGCCGTGCTCCTTAAGGTCGCAAAGCTGACGGGCGGCATAATCTACACCGGCTGCCTGCAGGCTCTCGGGGTCGTTCTCGTACTTGGCGAGAATCTTGATGACGGGGGAGGGCAGCGACGCGCCGCACATAAAGACCATGCGGCTGATCTGCGACTTGCCCATAAACGGCATGATGCCCGCGGTAATGGGCACGGTGATGCCGGCCTTGTCGGCAAGCTCGCGGAAGCGATAGAAGCACTCGTTATCAAAGAAGAGCTGCGTCACAAAGAAGCTCGCGCCGGCGTCTTGCTTTTGCTTGAGGTGCTCGACCGAGAGGTTGAGATCCTCGCAGGCAATGTGGCCCTCGGGGTAGGCTGCGGCGCCCACACAAAAGCCGGCGTCGACGAGCTCGGGGATGAGGTCGCGGGCGTAGGCGTAGTCCGAGGCGGGCTTGTCGTCCTCGGTCGCGCCGGCAGGGAGATCGCCACGCAGGGCCAGGATGTTTTCCACGCCGGCGGTGCGGTACTCATCGATCTTGGCGGCGATATCGGCGTGGGTACGGCCCACACAGGTGAGGTGCGCCACCGAGGGCGTATCGAATTCGCTCGTAATCATATGCGCGATGGGGGCGGTGGTGGCACCGTTGCCCGAGCCGCCAGCGGAACAAGTGACCGAGACAAAGCTCGGCGAAAGCTTGCACAGATTGCCTGCCACCTCGCGAGCCGTGTTGAGGGTAAGCTCGCCCTTGGGCGGGAACATCTCAAACGAAACGGGTGCGGTGCCCTGGGATGCTGCCTGCTTAAAAACCTCGTCGACGCGCATATCGTGCTCCTTTAGATACGTAATAGTGTGATGTGTTGTAAGGATTCTACAGCACCACTGTGTCACGGTGGAGTTTCACTCGCTATTCGGGGATACCAATCAAAGATGCCTTGCTATCGACATTCCCTATAGCAGAGCGGTCAATCTAGGATGGGGCTATAAAGACTGGTATCTGATGCGAAATACCAGTTAATAGAGCCCCATCCCAAATTGACTACCCTTAAACCATGGGGAGAGGTCTGCAATTTATACAGTTGATTGGCTGTTGAGGGCGGCAACGCCGCCGCGATGCGGTAACCTCATTGATTGGTTTCGTGACAGCAACATAACGGTAATGTTGCGGAAACACGACGAGCCTAATCTATGACTCGTTCGTTAGTAATCAACACCGCTTCTCACGCGGTGCCGATACGAAGGGAGTTCCGTATGGCCGAACTTACTGACCGCTTCGGGACCATGGTGTTCTCTGAGGAAGTCATGAAGGACTACCTCCCCAAGGACATTTGGAAGCGCCTTGCTGCAACCCTCGAGGACGGTGAGCCGCTTGACCTGGATGTGGCCAACGCCGTTGCCCACGCCATGAAGGTCTGGGCCATCTCCAAGGGCGCGACGCACTACGCGCACTGGTTCCAGCCGCTTTCGGGCATTACTTCCGAGAAGCACGACAGCTTCCTCGAGCCCAACCACGACGGCACCGCCATTACCAAGTTTACGGGCAAGAACCTCATCCAGGGCGAGCCGGACGCCTCCAGCTTCCCCAACGGCGGCCTGCGTGCCACCTTCGAGGCCCGTGGCTACACCGCTTGGGATCCCACCAGCCCCGCCTTTATCAAGGACGATGTCCTGTGCATCCCCACGGCTTTTTGCTCCTACACGGGCGAGGCCCTGGACAAGAAGACCCCGCTGCTGCGCTCCATGACCGCACTCTCGCGTGAGTCCAAGCGCGTTTTGGCGCTGTTTGGTAAGACCCCCAAGAAGGTCGTTCCTTCCGTGGGCGATGAGCAGGAGTACTTCCTGATCAAGAAGGACGCTTACCGCAAGCGCAGGGACCTGGTCATCACCGGTCGCACCCTCTTTGGCGCTGCTCCCTGCAAGGGCCAGGAGCTCGAGGAGCACTACTTTGGCGCTATCCGCCCCACCGTCTCGTCCTATATGAAGGACCTGGACGATGAACTGTGGGCGCTTGGCATTCCTGCCAAGACCAAGCACAACGAGGTCGCCCCCTGCCAGCATGAGCTCGCCCCTGTCTACGGCGAGGTCAACGAGGCCATAGACCAGAATCTGGTCATGATGGAGAAGATGAAGCTCATCGCCTCCCGTCACGACTTGGTCTGCCTGCTGCACGAGAAGCCCTTTGAGGGCATCAACGGTTCGGGCAAGCACAACAACTGGTCGCTTGGCACCGAGTCCGAGAACCTGCTCGACCCGGGCGACACCCCGCTCGACAACCTGCAGTTCATCGTCTTCCTCACCGCGGTGATCGAGGCCGTCGATAACTATCAGGAACTCCTGCGTGCCTCCGTTGCCTCGGCCGGCAACGACCATCGTCTGGGCGCCAACGAGGCTCCTCCGGCGATTATGTCCATCTTCCTGGGCGACCAGCTTACCGAGGTCGTCGAGAAGATCATCGATGGCAAAGCTTCCGTCCATGCCACGCGCGGCGTGCTCGACCTGGGCGCCGATACCCTGCCCAAGCTGATGCAAGACAACACCGACCGCAACCGCACCTCCCCGTTCGCCTTCACCGGCAACAAGTTCGAGTTCCGTGCCTGCGGCTCTGAGCAGAACGTCTCCGACTCCAACCTGGTGCTCGATGCCGCCGTGGCCAAGTCGCTCAAGTCCTTCGCCGACGCACTCGAGGGTACGCCCGAGGATAAGTTCCAGGACGCCGCGCTCGAGTACTGCAAGAAGGTGCTGACCGATCACCAGCGCATCCTGTTCTCCGGCGACGGTTACTCCGATGAGTGGCCCGTCGAGGCCGAGAAGCGCGGCCTTGCCAACAACAAGACCACGGCCGACGCTCTTCCCGCCTTTGTTTCCGATAAGGCTATCGCGCTCTTTGAGGAGACGGGCGTCCTGACCAAGGCCGAGGCTCAGTGCCGCTATGACTGCAAGCTCGAGAAGTACAACAAGCTCATGAACATCGAAGCTACCACGATGGTTCGCGAGGCGCGTCGTACCTATCGCCCGGTCATTACCGCCTACGCCACCAAGGTCGCTAAGGGCCTTGAGACTATTCGTGCCGCCGGTGCTGAGGCCGCCATGCAGTGCGAGCAGAACACGCTCAACAAGCTCTGCAACGGCATCACCGCCATCAACGACTCCATCAAGGCGCTCGACGCCGTGCATCAGAAGGCCGAGGCCCTCGATGGCCAGGAGCAGGCCAATGTGTATGCACACGAGGTCGTTCCCGCTATGGATACGCTGCGCGCCGCCGTGGATGCCATGGAGGAGATCGTGGCAGCCGACTACTGGCCGGTCCCGACCTACGACGACATCCTGTTCTACGTGTAGAGCGTAACCGACATATCGTCATGGTATTGAGCCGGGGTCCGCATCGCGCGGGCCCCGGCTTTTTGTTTGCGAGGGACGCTTTGGAGCCCGTTTTGCAACTGATTCGCCCACGCGATAAGGGGCCATGGACAAAAAACGTCAAATATGAGTACTGTCACTAAACTAGTTCCATATCAAAATGGCAGTTTTTGCCGAGTTAGACCACATATGTCCAGGTATATAGCTGAGGTCGGGCCCAATCTGAGCACTAGGTCGTTGATTTGACATCTGATTCACCATCTAAAAGGCCGAATTCGCTGTTACTAAATCGGTAACAGTACTCATATTTGCCATTTTTTGCCCACAGGCCTTGCGATGGTGCCGGGATCCGCACCCTGTCGGGTTTGAATCCCGGCGTTGAGGCAGAAAAAAGCCCGTCACCGCGAGGGCAACGGGCTTCTCGATTTAAATGGTGCCCCCAGCGGGATGTCCGCGTGCGGCTGGCGCCGCCCGCTTTCGCTGCGTCGCTCCGCTCCTTGCGTGCTGCGCTGGAAAACGCTTGCGCGTTTCCTCAGCTCCGCACCCTGTTGGGTTCGAATCCCGGCGTATGGGTAGCAAAAAGCCCGCTACCGAATTGGTAACGGGCTTCTCAGATTCTGTGGTGCCCCCAGCGGGATTCGAACCCGCGATATCCACCTTGAAAGGGTGGCGTCCTTGGCCGCTAGACGATGGGGACAGCGGGAAAGAGTATAGCAGACTTTTTTGCCGGCGCGTATATCGTTGCCAAACTGGAAAACCACCACACAGGAGCCGACTCTCTATCCCGGTTTTCAAATATCTCAATCTGTAACATCTGAGTGGGTAAATCGGCTCTACCTGTTACAGATCGAGACAAACTACCGTGGCGGGTCAAAACCACCACAAAGGTGCCTGTCCCTTTCGTGGTGGTGGGGTGCTAGGGGAGGAGCTTCATGGCGGCGTCGTGGGCGGCGTGCTCGTAGGTGTCGTCGAGGGGTTTGAGCGGCAGCAGGGCTGTGGCCTGCGCATCGCCGCGCCGCTCGAGGGCGTGCGCGATCAGCCAGTCGGCGAGTTCGGGGTTCTTGGGCAGTGCCGGTCCGTGCAGGTACGTGCCGATGACGCCCTTGTAGATGAGACCCTCAAAGCCATCATCGCCGTTGTTGCCGGTGCCCGTGACGACGGACGTTCCGAGCGGCGTGGCATCGGCGTCCAAAAGCGTGCGGCCGCCATGGTTTTCGAATCCCACAAAGGGCTCAGGTGCCAGGTCGGTTTTGACGGCTACGTTGCCGATCAGGCGGTCGGAGCCGCGTACGGTCTCGGCGGCAATGACCCCCAGACCCTCGATGCGATCCTCGCCCATATAGTACGAACGGCCGAGCAGCTGATAGCTGCCACAGATGGCAAGCAGCGAGCCGCCATCCTCAACATAGGCCGCGACCTTGTCTTTTTGGGCGAGCAGCTCGTGTGCCACGGCTAGCTGGTCGCGGTCGGAGCCGCCACCCATCATGACGATATCGGCATCATGCAGATCGAGCACCTCGCCCATGCGGACCTCATCCACGCGAACGGGGATGCCGCGCCAGGCGCAGCGGCGCTCGAGCGCGATAACATTGCCGCCGTCGCCGTAGAGGTTAAGGGCATCGGGATACAGGTAGACGATGCGCAGCGGGCGCGAAAGCTCGACTGGTGCGATGCCGACAGGAAGAGCGCTGCCGTCGGCACGGGCTACGGCGCGCCCGGCAACAGCGTCGGAAGTGGCGCCCTTCAGTCCGTCGAGTTCTTTGACCAGCGGCGGGAAGGCCGTGTAGTTGGCGACGGCGTAGAAGGTGTCATCGGCGGCCTCGTCTGCCACGGCGCCAATTGCCTGCGCGACGTCCGAGATAATCGCGGCATCGATGCCGGCGTACTTGAGGCGCACCTGCATGTCGTGCGCGCGCGTGCCTCCGGCAAAGGCGACAAGACCCGGCGTGTCGGCGATGCGCTCAAAGTCGACGTCGTAGATCCACGATACATCGTGGCCGTCGGCATCGTTGTCGTTGAGGAAGAAAGCGCAGAGTCTGCCGTCTGCCGTCTTGATGGACTGGATTTGTCGATCGAAGCCTACGGGATTCTTGGCCAGGTTGGCCTCGACGGTGCGGCCGGCGATATCCCAGCGCCCCATACGACCACCGGCGGGCACATAGGCATCGAGCGTAGGCTGTAGAAGCGCCGTGTCCACGCCCAACTCGTGCGCGGCAAAGAAGGCGGCGGCAACGTTATAGACCATGTATAGGCCGTTGTAGCGTGTGGCGATGTGCGCGGCTGGCGTGCTGGAATCAGATCCAAACACC
Source organism: uncultured Collinsella sp. (assembly GCA_900543505.1). Taxonomy (GTDB): domain Bacteria; phylum Actinomycetota; class Coriobacteriia; order Coriobacteriales; family Coriobacteriaceae; genus Collinsella. The sequence continues at coordinate 29,338 of UQSB01000014.1, forward strand.
AGGTCAAAGCCGTAACCGTCGCAGCCGAGCTCCACGCTCGTCACGCGACGGACAAGCGCAGGACGGGCCCAACCGCACGAGGGGCAATGGTAGGCGCCGAGCTGGCCGTATTGCACGTAGTCATACTCCAGCGGCGCGTTGCACTGCGAGCAAAAGCGCGAGTCGCTAATGCGGTCAGACTCGGTGTTGGTGGCGCCGTCGATGCCAAAGGCAATACTCGCGTTGGGAACGCGCACGGCGATCGCGGCACACAGCGGATCGTCGGCGTTATAGATAAGCGTCGTTGTCGGCGAGAGCTCCAACGCGTGGGCGATGACCTCCTGGGTGTGATCGATCTCGCCGTAGCGGTCTAGCTGGTCGCGGAACAGGTTGAGCAGCACAAAGTACGTCGGCTTGAGCTTGGGCAGGACGCGCACGGTGTAGAGCTCATCGCATTCAAAAACACCCACGCGCTTGCCTCTGCTGGTGTGTTTAAGGCCGCCGCGGGCCTCGAGCAGGGCACCCACCACACCAGGCTCCATATTGTTGCCGGCACGGTTGCACACCACGGTAGCACCGCTGGCAGCAACGGCGTCGGCGATGAGGTTGGAGGTGGTGGTCTTACCGTTGGTGCCGGTGATCACCACGCTGCGGTCGACCAGGCTCGCGAGGTCGCTTAGCAGCTCGGGGTCGATCTTCATGGCGATGCGGCCGGGGAGTACGCCACCCTGGCGCTTGAGGACGGAGCGCAGTCCCCAGCGAGCGATATCGCTCGAGGTGCAGGCAAGAGATGAGCGGAGGTTCATGAAACCGTTCCTAACGTAAACGACATGGTCGGGTCGAGTGCGTCACTAAAATCCATAGCGGCGCGCAAATTCCTGGGCAAGCTGCGACACGTCTTCGCAGGCATTGGCCCAGGGGGCAAAGTCGGGAGTGTCCGAGATAATGCCGTCCGCTTCCCAAACGGCCTGGTGCGAAAGATCCCAGGGATCGCGTGGCTCGGGCCGGCAGGGAAGGTACGGTGTCTGGTACATGGGATTCAGCAAGAAGAACGCGCCGCCCTCGCAGCGGTTGGCGAACTCACGTAGTGCACGCACCGCTGGACGCATCTTGTTCGTTTTGAACAAGAGGATTGTGCGGGCGAGCAGGTACCAGGGGGAGTTCTCGAGTGCATCGGCTCCCACCTGTTCCTCGAGCTGGTGGGCTAGGGCAAAAAAGCCGTCCTGATCTTCCAAGCGAGCGAGGGCGAGCAGCACGGTGCCTGCGGCTCGGGTGGGATAGCCTTCTGCCTTAAGGACGCGGCGGGCGTAGTCGGCGGCAGCACGGTAGCGAGCGCTCGCCATGCACAGCTGCGAGATAGCCTCGAGCGTGTGGAGCCACCCGATAAGAGCCGGCTCGTTCACGGTGAGATCTGCCGCTGTCACGCCGTCCGTCAAAACCTTGTTGGCCCAGTAGTGTGGGGCCTCCATATCGAACCCGGGCACGCTTTGCTGCAGGTAATCGGCCGTGGTCACCTCGAGCTTCATCAGGTCGCCCAGGCAGGCGTCAACGGGCGTGTCGGCCAGGATGATGGCGAGCAGCTGCGCGTCGACGGCCAGTGCATCGACGCGGACAATCTTGAGCAGCTCGTCGCGCATGTCGTCGAACAGGCGATTGCGCGTCTGCTCGAACTCCTCGTCGCTGCCCATGTCCTCGATGCGATGGAGCTCGTCGAGCAGGTGGCGATGAACACCGGCATAGGACAGCAGCGCCTGGGCATGCTCGGACTGCGCATACTTTTGGGGATTCGCGCTAATGTCGTTATGGACAAGCTCGCGTGCTGCATCGGTGAGCTCGGGGTGCGATGCCAGATAGGTGCGCTCCAAGTAGGCGGGGATGTAGACGCTCGGATCCATTAGAGGTCCCCTCCCTTAAATGGAAGCCCCTGCTCGGCTGCGCGCAGGATGCGCTCGTCGATCTGAGAGCGCACGATGTCGTTGGTGGCGACCCAGGCGGCAAAGCTGGCGTTGTCGGGAGCGCCCAGGCCCTCCTGCAGTACCGGCGTCGCCTCGGACAATGCAAGGACAAGCTCGTCGGTCGAGCCCACGCCCACGTTAACGCGGGCATAGACGCCATCGGGAAACTCGGTTTGGAAGTAGAGCGCCTCGGCGGCGTGGGGGCACGAACGCACAAGGATACGCAGGTAGTGTTCGGCACCCTCGTAGTCCAGCTCGCGCCAGGCTGCGCTCATCAGTGCGATGAGCGTCCACGGGTCCAAGTCGCGCTCTGCATCCTTGGGACGGCGGCGCAGCGGGGTATTCGCGAGGTACGGCACGGAGTGAGCGGAGCGAAAGCGCTTGAGCTCCTCGGCGGGGTATTCGAGCTTTGCCATGGCGAGCATCGCGGTGTGGCGGACACCGGCGGGGTCGTTGGGCGCAAAGTCCAAGCTGCGATTTGCGGCTTCGAGCGACATGCGATAGCGGCCGCTAATGAGGGCGCGCGATGCCAAGGCGGCAAGCCAGCGCAGATAGGGGCGGCACGTAAGGTCGCCTGCGGCCTCGCGCTCGTAGGGGTCCTGCGCCGAGGCGATCTTGAGCGCCAGATCGTGCTCCACCTCGTCGCACTTGGACACCAGATACTGCACGTATTCCTCGTTGGATTCGGCGGTGAGCGCCGTCAGCATGCGCTGGGCATCCCAGTTGGCCGGATCGAGTGCGGCTGCCTCGCAGAGCATGTTCTCGGCAGCTGCCTCTTCCTGCTCTGCCTGGGTATCGTCAGGGATAAAGGGAATGCGGTAATCGACGGCCTCGACCACCTTGGCAATGAGGTGCCCGGCGCGGTCGCGGTCGTGCACGATGAGCGGTGCGGGGTTGCGGGTGAATTGTTCCATCAGACGCTCTACGGCGGCAGCGTCGGTGAGCGGGATATTGTCGCGGCGCAAGGCCTCAAGAACGAGGCGATGGCAATCCTCTTGAATGGGATCGAATGCCATGGGGCCTCCTTTGCTGCGGTTAGGGTTCAAATGTTTCTATATAAAATTCTAGTTTACCCGCATGTGGCACACCGGGGGTGCCGCACTTGGACATGCACCTTTGCACCACGAAGACGGATGTCGCACAAATGTCGGCACCTTGGACGACTGAGTGGTATCACGGTGCCGCAAACGGTCGATTTTTGGCGGCGAACGGGGCGCATTTTGGAGGGGCACAGTCCTGCCCGGGATATGTGGTCAACCTTGATAAACGTTTGCCCAGCTTGGGAGTATGAATGCCCCACAAGGGTCTTCAGGGATAGAAAAAACGTTTCATCATTGTCGGCTTTAGGTGAATAACTGACCAACCAGAACGGTAGAATAGTGTTTGTCTGAGCGTTGAGACGTTTAGACATCGCGCATTGTCATCGCCGGCAACGCGCAAAACGGTCCTAACGGAGCCAATCGGGTGCTCCGTTATATACGCAAGTCTAAGAGGGGCTTGTTTAGGAGGCACAGTATGGGACGTTTTACCAATCCTCGCGATCTGTACTTTGGTGAGGGCGCTCGCCACGAGGTGAAGAACCTCAAGGGCAAGAAGGCCATTATCGTTTCTGGCGGCAGCTCTATGCGCCGCGGCGGGTTCCTGCAGGACGTCGAGAACGACCTTAAGGAAGGCGGTTTCGAGGTCAAGCTGTTCGAGGGCGTCGAGTCCGACCCGTCCATTGAGACGGTCATGAAGGGCGCCGAGGCCATGCGCGAGTTCGAGCCCGACTGGATTATCGCCATCGGTGGCGGCTCGCCCATCGATGCCGCTAAGGCCATGTGGGTCTTCTACGAGTATCCCGAGGAGTCCTTCGATAACATCATCCAGCCGTTCAGCTTCCCGGAGCTGCGTCAGAAGGCTCATTTCTGCGCCATCTCCTCTACCTCCGGCACCGCTACCGAGGTCACCGCGTTCTCCGTCATTACCGACTACGCCAAGGGCATCAAGTACCCGCTGGCCGACTTCAACATCACCCCTGATGTCGCCATCGTCGACCCCGAGCTCACCTACACCATGCCCGCCAAGCTGTGCGCTCACACCGGCATGGATGCTCTGACCCACTGCATGGAGGCCTACGTTTCCACCTGCGCCTCTATGTTCACCGACGCCAACGCCCTGCACGGCATCCGCGAGATCGTCGAGTGGCTGCCCAAGTCCTATGCTGGCGACCATGAGGCCCGTCAGCACATGCACGAGGCTCAGTGCATCGCCGGTATCGCCTTCTCCTCGGGCCTGCTCGGCATCGTTCACTCCATGGCTCACAAGACCGGTGCTGCCTTCGAGAACGGCCACATCATCCACGGTGCCGCTAACGCCATGTACCTGGGCAAGGTCATCCAGTGGAACTCCAAGGACCCGCGTGCTGCCGAGCGTTACGCTTACGTGGCCAAGGAGATCCTGCACCTTCCCGGCGAGACCAACGAGGAGCTCATCGCTGCGCTCGTCCAGAAGATTCGCGACCTCAACGACCAGCTCAACATTCCGCAGTCCATCAAGGATTACGCGAATGGTGGCGTGAAGGTCGACGCCGAGAACCCGCAGATGGTCTCCGAGGAGGAGTTCCTCGCCAAGCTGCCCGAGATCGCCGCGAACGCCGAGACCGACGCCTGCACGCCCGAGAACCCGCGTGAGACCAAGGCTGCCGACTTCGAGAAGATCCTCAAGGCCTGCTACTACGACACCGACATCGATTTCTAATCGACTCTTGTTATCGTAACGAGGGGCTCCGCACGTATCCGTACGGAGCCCCTTTCTTTTTTCTTTTAGAGAATGGGATAAAAATGGCTGCAATCTTCAATAGCCCCAGCAAGTACATCCAGGGTCCGGACGAGCTCGCCAAGCTCGGCTCCTATGTCGAGCCGCTCGGCGCTAAGGCCCTCGTCATCGTGACGCCTTCGGGCAAGAAGCGCGTCGGTGCCAAGATCGAGGGCGGCTTTGCCGAGGCTAAGGCCGAGCTGCTGTTTGAGGACTTTAACGGTGAGTGCTCCAAGGGCGAGGTCGATCGCCTGGTTGCGCTCGCTCGCGACAACGGTTGCGACATCATCGTCGGCGTCGGTGGCGGCAAAATCCTCGACACCGCGAAGGCCGTCGCCTATTACCTGGAGTCCCCGGTTATCATTTGCCCCACCATTGCTTCGACCGATGCCCCGTGTTCGGCGCTTTCGGTGCTCTATACCGATGACGGCCAGTTCGACAAGTATCTCTTCCTTAAGGCAAACCCCAACATTGTCCTTATGGACACGACGGTTATCGCGGCGAGCCCGGTGCGCCTGACGGTTTCCGGTATGGGCGATGCGCTCGCAACCTATTTCGAGGCTCAGGCGACGCACGATGCCGACGGCGGCACCTGCGCTGGCGGTGAGGGCGGAATGGCCGGCCTGGCGCTCGCCAAGCTCTGCTACGAGACGCTTATGGCCGATGGCGTCAAGGCCAAGGTTGCGCTGGAGAAGGGTGCGCTCACGCCTGCCGTCGAGCATATCATCGAGGCCAATACGCTGCTTTCGGGCATTGGCTTTGAGAGCTCGGGCCTTGCTGCTGCTCATGCCATCCACAATGGCCTGACGATGCTGCCCGAGTGCCACGGCATGTATCACGGCGAGAAGGTCGCCTTTGGCACTATCGTCCAGCTGGTACTCGAGGATGCCCCGACTGAGAAGCTCGAGGAAGTCTTGGGCTTCTGCATTGAGCTGGGCCTGCCGGTCACGATGAAGGAACTTGGCGTTGCCGAGCTTACGCGTGAACAGGCCATGATTGTTGCCGAGGCCGCCTGCGCGCCCGATGACACCATGTGCAACATGCCGTTTGAGGTGACGCCCGAGATGGTCGCAAACGCCATTCTGGGTGCAGACGCACTGGGCCACTACTACCTTATGGATGAGTAAATCAAGCTAAGGAAGGGGCAAAGCAAGCAGATGGCTTTGCCCCTTTTTGCTATGGTGCAAACTAACCTGACCCCATCGCACCAAGTTGGTGCAAGGGGGTCAGGTTACTTTGCACCAATCGTTGTTTGATGAAGGGCGGATTCTCGTATGGCGCTTCCTATGGTTTACGGTGGTCCTGGCCGGTATGTTCAGGGGCCGGGCGAACTTTCGCGTCAGGGCAGGTATTTGTCATGGTTGGGCTGCGCTGCCTATGTCTTGTTTGACCAGGGCACCGAGGATCGGCTGTGCAGGCAGATCGTCGATGGATTTCTGGATGAAGATCTAAGCGAGCCGTTCTTTAAAATTTACAACGGTCCGTGTACGGAAGATGCCGTTGTCGAAATGGCCAAGGAAGCCCGGGCCGAGTATTGCGACATGGTGGTGGGCATTGGCGGCGGCAAGATGCTCGATATCTCAAAGGCAGTAGCGTTTTATGCTGAGCTGCCGTTGTGCGTATGTCCCACGGCGGCCTCGATGGATGGTCCGTGCAGCGCGATTTCGGTGTTGTATCACGAGGACGGGTCGTTCGACCGCTATCTGATGCTCGAGAAGAATCCAGACCTGGTCGTGGTCGATACCAACGTGGTCGCGGCGGCCCCACTGCGCATGACGGTCGCCGGTATGGGCGACGCGCTGGCAACGTACTTTGAGGCGCGTTCGTGCGCCGCGGCGAGAGGTGCGAACGAGCACGGTGGCGCACCGGGGCACTTGGCACTGGTCGCGGCTCGTGCCTGCTACGACACGCTTATGGAATGCGGCGTCGCTGCCAAGCGCGATCTCAAAAAGGGACGTATATCGCCGGCGGTTGAGCGCCTGATCGAGTGCAACATCCTGCTTTCGGGCGTTGGCTTTGAGAGCGGTGGCTTGGCGTTGGCGCATGCCATCGCCAACGGTCTGACGATCCTGCCCGAGTGCAAGGCCATGCATGGTGAGGCCGTGGCATTTGGTCTGGTGGTGCAGCTGCGCCTGGAGCGTGCGCCCGAGCTTGATCAGGTGCTCGAGTTTTGCCAGCGCGTCGGTCTGCCGACGACGCTTGAGGAGCTGGGGCTTGGTGAGATTACCGATGCCGATTTGCTGAGCGTTGCCGACGCAACTTTTAAGAACGAGCGCAACATGGCCAACGAACAGGCAAAGGTGACTAGGCAAAAGCTCGTGCAGCTCATGCGCGAGGCATAGTTTGGCGCTTGATTGACCTTGTGCAATCGAGGCGGCGATAGGCCATGGGCTATTTGCCGCAAAGATGCGCCGCGTGAAATTTGCCCGAGGTGTGGACCGATAGCGTATTATTATCTCTTGCTTGTTTGCACTGCTCAGGGAGGGGCCGCGCATGGCGCAGGAACACGATCTGTTTGATGACATTATCGAGATCAGCAAGGGTTTCGACTTTCTTAAAAACCCGCTTGGCGGTGTGACCGATGCGCTCGATCCGTCGGCGCCGCAGTGGAATCCTGCCGACTACAAGGAGCGTCCGCGCGGCAACACCATTCCGTGCTTGACCTGCAAAAACGAAAAGAGTGGCTGCACCGCGTGCATGGACGTGTGTCCGGTCAGCGCCATCGAGGTCGAGGAAGATGCCATCGAGATCCTCGATTCCTGTCGCAAGTGTGGCCTGTGCGCCGCTGCCTGTCCGACTGAGGCGATCATCTCGCCGCGCCTGGCGCCCAAAAACCTGTATGACGACATTGTCTCGGCGGCTACAAGTCACGAGACCGCCTACGTTACCTGCACGCGCGCCCTTAAGCGCATGCCGCGCGAGAACGAGGTCGTCGTTGCCTGCGTGGGCGATATTACAGCCGAGACCTGGTTCTCGGTGCTGGCCGACTATCCCAACGTGAGTGTGTATCTGCCGCTGGGCGTGTGCGATAAATGCCGCAACACCGGTGGCGAGGACATGCTGGGCGAGGCGATTGCGAAGGCCGAGGAATGGGCTGGTACGGGTATGGGCCTGGAGGTCGACCCCAAGAGCCTCAAATGCCATAAGCGCCGCGAGTACGAGCGCAAGGAATACATGGAAAAGATCGCCCGTACCACGGGCCTGACCGTGACCAAACTCAATCCGGCGACGGCGGCGCTGGCTTCGGTGACGCAGAAGCTCAAAGCCCATCGCCATCAGATCACCCAGCTGGAGCGCACACTCAACACCATGTGCGGTACCACGACAACCAAGCGTCGCCGTTCGCTCACGCACGGGCGCCAGCTGGTGCTCTCGACGCTGCAGAACCATCCCGAGCTTGCCCAGAACATGCAGGTGAGCACGCCGGAGTGCGATTTTGACAAGTGTACGTCGTGCGGCGAGTGCGTTAACGCGTGCCCCACATCTGCCTGTGACCTGGTGGGAAGCGGTCGCTTTGCACTGGAGTCCACGTATTGTTTGGGCTGCGGCGCCTGTGTCAAGGTGTGCCCCGAACATGCGCTCAAGCTTGTTGAGCACGATGCGTCCAATCTGGTCGTCGTCGATCCCGAAGCCGAGGAAAAGGCCGCCCAGAAGGCGAAGGCTCACGAGGAGGCCGAGAAGGTCAAGGCCGAGGCAAAGGCCAAGCTCGATAAGATGCTCGATCAGGTGGAAAAGCTCGCAGACTAGTCAGCGACTCCTATCTCTGCTTCATTCGTGCCGCCGCGGTGTCCGGATTCGCCCGGATGCTGCGACGGCGCTATACTTATGCAGTTTGAAGTACCTGTATCAAAAGGAGCTGTCGTGTCCCTTTCCATCGGTATCGTGGGCCTGCCCAACGTAGGCAAGTCGACGCTGTTCACCGCGCTTACCAAAAAGACCGGCCTTGCCGCCAACTACCCGTTTGCCACGATCGACCCCAACGTGGGTATCGTCGATGTGCCCGATAGCCGCCTGCAAAAGCTCGCCGACATCGTCAACCCGGGTCGCATTGTGCCGGCTACGGTCGAGTTCGTCGACATCGCCGGCCTGGTGAAGGGCGCCAACGAGGGCGAGGGCCTGGGCAACCAGTTCTTGGCAAACATCCGCGAGACCGACGCCATCTGCGAGGTCGTGCGCTACTTTAAGGACCCCAACGTCATGCGTGAGGTGGGTCGCACCGGCGAGTTCGTCGATCCCGCCGGCGATGCCGACACCATTATGACCGAGCTCATCCTGGCCGACATGGGCACGCTCGAGAAGCAGCTGCCCAAGCTCGAGAAGGAGGCCAAGCGCGACAAGGAGCTCATGCCCAAGTTTGAGGTCGCCAAGCGCCTACTCGCCTGGCTCAACGAGGGTAAGCGCGCCGCGTCCATGGAGATGACCGACGAGGAGCGCGCCGCTGCCAAGGGCCTGTTCCTGCTCACCATGAAGCCCATCCTGTATGTGGCCAACGTGGACGAGGATATGCTCAACGAGGACCTGGCGCCCATCGATGGCGTTAAACCGCTGCCGATCTGCGCCAAGATCGAGGCCGAGCTTTCCGAGCTCGATCCCGAGGACGCTGCCGACTACCTGGAGAGCCTGGGCCTGGAGCAGCCCGGTCTGGACGTGCTCGCGCAGGCCGCTTACAAACTGCTCGGCCTGCAGTCGTTCTTTACGGCTGGCGAGATGGAGGTCAAGGCCTGGACGGTTCGCCAGGGCGCGACCGCCCCGCAGGCCGCTGGCGTCATCCACACCGACTTTGAACGCGGCTTTATTAAGGCCGAGGTCATTGGCTACGACGACTACATCGAGCTCGGTGGCGAGCAGGGCGCCAAGGCCGCCGGCAAGCTGCGTATCGAGGGCAAAGAGTATGTCATGGCCGATGGCGACGTCGTGCACTTCCGCTTTAACGTGTAAGGACGACGCATATGTTTAAATACGGCAAAAAAGCTGGCTACATGGGTATTGCGTTGCTCGTGCTTGCGGTGATTCCGCTGGTGGTTGCAGCGTGTGTTATCCCCAACATTGGCCCCGAGGTGGCAACGAAGTTTAACGCCGCCGGCGAGGTGACGCGCTGGGGCAAGAGCTACGAGCTGCTGGCACTGCCGGTGCTCAACCTGCTGCTGAGCGTGGCGACGTACTTTACGGCAGGACGTCAGGCTAAAAACAATGATGACTCCGCCGCCATGGCGCGCATCGTGTGCGAGCGCTACCTGCGCAACGGTTGCATCACGGGTGTGTTCCTCAACGTGATCAACGTTTACTTTATGTACTCGGCTATTACCGGAACGGGCTTTGGCTTTGGTTTCTAGCTTGTCCTTTTAGTCAACGAGCCTGCACGCATATTCAATGGCTGCTGCGAGGCCGCCGCTCGATCGTGGTTTAAAGACCATGTCGGCGGCGGCCTCGTTTTCGTATCCGGCGCCGCGAAGGGTGAGCGCGGTACCGGCTTCCAGGAGAAGGGGCAGACCGCGTTGGCTGGTTGCGATTACGGCAGCCTGATTGAGCGAGCAGCTGTGCGCTTGGCATTGGATGGCAAGTTCGCCTTGCGCCGGGCAAGGGACCAGAACGGCGGCTACGCGACTTGATAGCAATGCAAATGCTGTGCGCTCATCGGGCGAAAGACATTCTGCTTCAACGACGACGAGCTTGGGCGGTGCGCTGTTTGTGCGAAGCGTGGCTCGGTACGTGCGGACCGAAGAACCCGACATAGAAAACTCCTGTGTATTCGGCAAAACGTAAACTATAGTTTACGTTTATGTTCGGCTCCATTTCAAACTCGTCTGCATGGACGAACGTGCTAAACAGATTCTTGGCAGGCGGGTCGAAGAGACACGCAGGGACCTTGGTATCTCCAAGGTTGATTTTTGTGTGGCGACAGGAATCAGCCGACCCTACCTCGACCGAATCGAAGATGGGACGGCAAATATCACGCTCAAGGTTCTATTTAAGATCGCGCCCGCCCTTGGCATGACGGTGTCAGAGCTTCTCGAGGGGATCGAATAGGGGATACCCGTCGATAACTGAATTACGCCATCGGGATGCGGTCGTGGTTGACTTGGCTGTAGAACAGGCGCTGAATCTCGGCCGCATCACGTGACTGGCCGAGTGCCCACATGGTTTTGGCCACGAGCGTCTCGGTGGTCATGTCATCGCCGCGCAGAATGCCCGGATGATCGGCGTAAGCACGGCCGACCTCATAAACGCCCAGATCGAGGCCCTCTTCGGGGACCTGCGTGGTCATAACGACGGTACGACCCGAATCGACCCAGCGGAAAATCGCCTCCTGGAATGACTCGCCGGACTCGCCAAACTCGGGAATGCCGCCAATGCCGAAGGTCTCCAGGATTACGGCATCGTAGCTATCGGCAAGGGCGTCGAGGATGCCCGGGTTTACGCCGGGCGTGAGCTTGAGTACAAATACGCGCGGGTCGATGCTGTCGTAGAAACGCACCGGGTTTTCGCCCTGATGCGTGCCGTGAAGCCCGTTGCGCACGATGCGGTCGTTGCGGATGTAGGCGATGGGCGGATAGTTGACGCTAATAAACGCGTTAAAGCTCATGGTACGCTGCTTGCGGGCGCGCGTGCCGGCAATGGCGACGCCGCCAAACACAATCGAGACATCGTGCGAGTGCTCGTCGAGCGCATAGAGCAGGCTCTGGTACAGGTTGAGCTTGGCGTCGGTAAAGGGATTGCCCATGGGCTTTTGCGAGCCGGTGAGCACGATGGGCTTGGGGCTGTCCTGAATCAGGTAGGAAAGCGCTGCCGCGGTGTAGCTCATGGTGTCGGTGCCGTGCAGAATCACGAAGCCGTCGTGGTCGGCATAACCCTCGACGATGACGTCGCGGATACGCATCCAGTCACTGGGGCGCATATTGGTGCTGTCGATGTTCATGGGCTGCACGACGTCGAGCTCGCAGAGGCCCGAGATCTCGGGGACGCTCTGAGCGAGTTCCTCACCGGTCAGGGCGGGGGAGAGGCCGTTGCCGTCCTCGGTCGATGCGATGGTGCCGCCCGTGGCGATGAGAAGGATGCGCTTCATGCTGGTATTCCTATCGTATTTGCCGCCGCAGAGGCGGAGTCGTTCGGCAGTATTGTGGCACAGGGCGTCCAATGTTCAAACGTATTACATCATCTGCAACGTTCGGTAACACTTCAATTGCCGTCAAATAGGGGCCCAGGTCGTGCGTTTGCCGTGCGCTGATGGCTGCGAGGGACGAGAAACCCCATATAACGTGTACACTATGAAAGTTATTTTTGTTCATTCACGCGGGTGGGCACCGGCTCCCCGCCAACAAGAGGGGGAAACCATGGATCAAAAGGCTTCCGCAAAGGTCCTCGTACTCGACTTTGGTGCGCAGTACGGTCAGCTCATTGCCCGTCGCGTCCGCGACCTCAACGTGTATTCCGAGATTGTCCCCTGCGACATCTCGGCCGACGAGATTCGCGAGATGAACGCCTCTGCGCTCATCCTTTCCGGCGGCCCGGCCTCCGTGTATGCCGAGGACGCTCCGTCCATCGATCCCGCCATCTTTGACCTTGGCCTTCCCGTCCTGGGCTTTTGCTACGGCCATCAGATCACGGCCGTGACGCTCGGCGGCAAGGTCGGCCACTCCGAGGTGGGCGAGTACGGCCGCGCCACCATCACGCGCACGGCCGGCGCCAAGCTCTTTAACTCCACGCCCATGGAGCAGACCGTGTGGATGAGCCACCGCGACGCCGTGTCCGAGGTGCCCGAGGGCTTTACCATTACCGCCAGCACCGACGTGTGCCCGGTTGCCGCCATGGAGTGCGTCGAGCGCAAAATCTTCACCACGCAGTTCCACCCCGAGGTCAAGCACTCCGAGTACGGTCAGCAGCTGCTGAGCAACTTCCTGTTTGAGATCTGCGGCCTGGAGCCCAACTGGAGCATGGACAACCTGGTCGAGACCATGACGGCAGACTTCCGCGAGAAGGTCGGCGACGACCGCGTGATCCTGGCCCTGTCCGGTGGCGTCGACTCCTCCGTCGTGGCTGCGCTGGGCGCTCGCGCCGTGGGCAAGCAGATGACCTGCGTGTTCATCAACCACGGTCTGCTGCGCAAGGGCGAGCCCGAGCAGGTGGAGGAGGTCTTCACCAAACAGTTTGACGTCGACTTTATCCACGTCCACGCCGAGGACCGTTATGCCGAGCTTCTGGCCGGCGTGACCGAGCCCGAGGAGAAGCGCCGCATCATCGGCACGCAGTTCTGGAAAGAGTTCTTCGCCGTGGCGCAGCAGCTCGAGTGCGACGGCAAGCCGGTCAAGTACCTGGCTCAGGGCACCATCTACCCCGACATCATCGAGTCCGGCGCTCGCAAGACAGGCGGCAAGACGGCCACCATCAAGAGCCATCACAACCTGATCCCGTTCCCCGAGGGTGTACACTTCGACCTCATTGAGCCGCTTGATCACTTCTTTAAGGACGAGGTCCGCGCGCTTGGTCTGGCGCTGGGCCTGCCGGGTCACATCGTGTTCCGCCAGCCTTTCCCGGGCCCGGGTCTGGCCATCCGCATCATCGGTGCGGTCGACAAGGAGAAGCTCGAGATCCTCAAGAATGCCGACGCTATCGTGCGCGAGGAGCTCGACGCCTACAACCAGCGCCTGTTTGAGCAGACCGGCGAGCGCAACTCCGAGCACAGCTGCTGGCAGTACTTTGCGGTCCTGCCCGACATCAAGTCCGTCGGCGTTATGGGTGACGAGCGCACTTACCAGCGCCCGATCATCCTGCGTGCCGTCGAGTCCAGCGATGCCATGACCGCCGACTGGGCCAAGCTGCCCTACGACGTCCTGGCTCGCATCTCCGGCCGCATCGTGGCCGAGGTTCCCGGTGCCAACCGCGTGTGCTACGACATCACGTCCAAGCCGCCGGCGACCATCGAGTGGGAATAGAACAGACGTTCGATAAAATAATATAGTATTAGATAGCGGGCACGGTTTCAATCGAATCCGTGTCCGCTGCTGTATGTGTGTCCTTGCACGCCCAATATGTGCCGTAAAAGCCGTCTTCTTCAACGTCAAAGTGAATGGGCTTCATTTTTGCCTTTTAAAATCCAATTTTCACGATTTGCATTTTCATCCCGTTGTCACCGACCCTTGCGAGAAACCGGAAAAAGCTGCTGACAGAAGGGTCTCTCAAATCGTTGTAACCCAGCATATAGCCGCGACTTGTGACCTGCAGACGGCTGTTCCACGTGCCGATTTCCTTGGCGGCATCCGAAACCGCAAAATATGCCCCCACATCCTTGATTTTTGCAGTCTTAAGCCATGTTTTTGCGATCATCTTTACTGCCGTCCGATTGGCAGCATCAAAGACCAGCACACCGCCGGGGAAAGCGTCCGCCATCCCCCGCACCAGCTCCCGGACCTGCTGGGTCAGAAAGTAATAGAACACTCCGGAGGCAAAGAACACCGCCCCGCCGGAGGCATCGATTTTGCCAAACCATGCGGCGTCTTTCAGGTCGCAGGGGATATTTTGTTCTCGATCCCCGGCGGGCAGCAGCTGCTGCCGCAAGGCAATCACATCCGGGAAGTCCAGATTGTAGATCTTGCATCTACCGTTGTCGCAGGTTCTGCCGGTGTTGTCCAGCCCGCAGCCCAGATTGACCACCGCCGCATTGGGGTGGTCTTTCAGGTAATCCTGCACCTCGAAAGCAAGATCACCCTGTCGCATGGCCACCTCCAGCGCACCAAAGCGCTGCATCAGGCTGCGGGAGTTTTTCTCTGCCTCTGAAAAGTCGTAGTCGATCTGGCCGAGCAGACGAACCGCTGTTTCATCCTTGTAAAGGTTCGGGTACAACTCCGTACACAGCTTCCGGGAATACAGCGGGAGGATCAGCGTCTCCTGCACGGTGTTTTTCTCAATTTTACATTTCATAGGTTCTTCCTCAGTGAATAAAAACTGTCATAATTGCCGCCAGCACAGCCGCTATGACCGGCATGCCTAACTCATGTGCAGGATGGATGCAAAAATGCCCGTGCTTGATGCCCTTACTTCCGCGCCGTGACGCAGAGCCACTTTTTCTTTTTGCGTATCTGCACCTCGTGAAAACCCGCCTGCTCCAGATACGCCTTTAATTCAATGTCCTTGTAGATGGTCATGCCGCCGATGATCTCCGTCCACCTCTC
>UQSB01000015.1 GCA_900543505.1 uncultured Collinsella sp.
GTGCTCTCCGGCTCGTGCGGAACTCGCGATCGACTTCGCATGCCGCCGGGCAGCCGGGGCCGACGTGGGGTTCAAAGATTTTCAAAAAAGCGGTCGGCGCGCAGTGCGCCGACCGCCGATATAAGGGGTCTGATGATTTTTACCAGCTAGGGCCTCTTACTCGTCTAGGAGATCCTCTGGCATGTCGTTGCCGTCGCCTAGATCGACAGGGGTTTCTTCGGGGGCAGAGCCGTCTTCTGTGGCTTCGCCTTCGGGCTTTTCCTTGGCGGCCGTCATGCGGGCGACAGCGCATACGCGGTCGTTGTCGTCGACGGTCATCATCTTGACGCCCTGGGTGGCGCGGCCGGTCTGGCTGATCTCGTCGGTCTTGACGCGAATGACCGTCGCGCCCTCCGTCACGATGAACAGCTCGTGCTGCGGGCCCACCGTCTTCATGGCCGCGAGGTTGCCCTTACGCTCGGTCATTTGGATGGTGTAGACGCCCTGGCCGCCGCGATTCTGCTCCGGGTAGTCCGCGACCGGCGTGCGCTTGCCGTAGCCGCGCTCGGTGATGACGAACAGATCGCCGTTGCCGTTAGTGACTTCCATGCCCAGAACGCTCACGCCGTCCTTCATACCGATACCGCGAACGCCGCTGGTATCGCGGCCGGTGGCGCGTACCTGCTCCTCGGAGAACATGATCGCCTTGCCCGCGGTGGTGGCCAGGATAATCTTGTCGCCCTCGCGCACGCGGCGCACGTTCAGCAGCGCGTCGTCGTCACGCAGGTTGATAGCGATCAGGCCGTCGCGACGGCTGCGGTCATATGCGCTCATCACGGTCTTCTTGACCATGCCGCTCTTGGTGGCAAACATCAGGTACTCGTCGGCAGGGAACTCGCGGCAACTGATGACGCTCGCGATCTTCTCGCCCTCCTCGAAGGGCAGCAGGTTGACGATCGCGGTACCGCGCGCCTGGCGCGTACCCACCGGCAGCTCGTGCACCTTCAGGCGATAGACCTTACCCTTGTTCGAGAAGAACAGCACGTACTCGTGCGTGGACGCGATGAACATCTCGTCGATAACGTCGTCCTCTTTGAGGTTGACGCCCGACACGCCCTTGCCGCCGCGCTTCTGGGCGCGGTAGGCGGCCACCGGGATGCGCTTGACATAGCCGGTGTGGGTGATGGTCACGACCATGTCCTCGTCGGCAATGAGGTCCTCGACGTCCAGGTCCTTCTCGACATGGCTGATCTCGGTGCGGCGCTTATCGCCGAACTTCTTGGAGATCTCGCGCATCTCTTCCTTAATAACGCCCAGGATCTTCTCCTCGTGCGCCAGCAGGTCCTCGTAGTAGGCGATGGCGCGGCGCAGGCCGTCCAGCTCTTCCTGGATCTTGTCGCGCTCCAGGCCGGTCAGGCGGCGCAGCTTCATCTCGAGGATGGCCGTGGTCTGCTCGGGCGTAAAGCCAAAGCGCTCGATCAGGCGGCTGCTGGCCTCGGAGTCGGTCTGCGAGGAGCGGATGATGCTGATGACCTCGTCGATATGGTCAAGGGCCATCAGGTAGCCCTCAAGGATATGCGCGCGGGCCTGGGCCTTCTTAAGGTCGAAGCGGGTGCGGCGGGTGACGACGTCGACCTGGTGGTCGATGTAGTGTTGCAGCATCTCGCGCAGACTCAGGCATTTGGGAACGCCGTTGACAAGCGCCAGGTTGTTGGCGCCAAAGGTCGTCTGCAGCGAGGTGTACTTGTACAGGTTGTTGAGCACGACCTGCGGGATGACGCCCTTCTTGAGTTCGATGACCAGACGGATACCCTTCTGGTTGGACTCATCGCGCATATCCGAGATGCCCTCGATGCGCTTGTCGTTGACGAGCTGGGCGATCTTCTCCTGCAGGGTGCCCTTGTTGACCATGTAGGGGATCTCGGTAAAGACCAGGCGGCTGCGGCCGGTCTTGGTGGACTCCACGTGAGCCTTGGCGCGCACGGTAATGGAGCCGCGGCCGGTCTCGTAGCTCTGCTTAATGCCGGCGCTGCCCATGATGATGGCGCCGGTGGGGAAGTCCGGACCGGGCATGATCTGCATGAGCTCGTCGACGGTGGCTTCGGGGTTGTCGATCAGGTAGCAGGTGGCCTCGATCGCCTCGGTGAGGTTGTGCGGGGCGATGTTGGTGGCCATGCCGACGGCGATGCCCTGGCTACCGTTGACCAGCAGGTTGGGGAAGCGCGCAGGCAGTGCCACGGGCTCGGCGAGCGATTCGTCGTAGTTGGGCTGCCAGTCGACGGTATCCTTCTGCAGGTCACGCAGCAGTTCCATGGCGGGCTTGGCCAGGCGGCTCTCGGTGTAACGCATGGCTGCCGCGCCGTCGCCGTCGATGTTGCCGAAGTTGCCGTGACCGTCGATGAGCGGCGTGCGCATGGAGAACCACTGCGCCAGGCGGACCATGGCCTCATAGACCGCGGAGTCGCCATGCGGGTGGTACTTACCGATAACTTCGCCGACCGTCCAGGCCGACTTCTTGTGCGGGCGGTTGGGGTAGATGCCGCTCTCGTTCATCGCGTACAGGATGCGGCGGTGCACCGGCTTTAAGCCATCGCGCACGTCCGGCAGGGCGCGCGCCGTGATGACCGACATCGAATACTCGATAAACGACTGCTTCATCTCGCGGCCAAACTCCGAAATCTGGAGCTGGCCGCCGTTGATATCCTCGCCGGCCGAGGCGCCACGATCGACTTCGCCAAAGCTCTCCTCGAGCTCACCGTCGTCGTCCTCTTCCTCGTCATCATCGGCATCGGGGTTATAGGCGTCAGGATCACCGTCCTCGCCCTGCTCAGCGCGGGCAAGCAGGCGCTTCAGATCGTCGGGCATGCCGGCATCGCCGGCCTCGCCCATACCCTCGTTATTGTTGATATCGTCTGCCACGTTACCTCCTTCTATGCGTCCAGGAAACGAGCGTCATGCGCGTGTTTTTCGATATATTCGCGGCGATAGCCGACCTCGGAACCCATCAGCTCGCGCACGGCGCGGTCCGCCACCACGGCGTCCTCGATCGACACACGCTGCAGGATGCGGGTCTTGGGATCCATCGTCGTCGAGGCAAGCTGCTTGGGGTCCATCTCGCCCAGGCCCTTGTAGCGCTGGACGGTATAGCCCTTGCGCTTCTTGGTGATCTTGCCGTCCTTGGCCTTGCCGGCCTCGTCGTTGTCGTCGGGGTTCAGGCCCAGACTCTGGATGGTGTCGCGCAGGATCTCGTCTTCGGGCTGGCGGCCATTGGGATACACGTAGTGGATCTTGTTGCGCACCTTAATGCCAAAGATGGGCGGGCAGGCAACATAGACGTAGCCGGCATCGATCAGCGGACGCATGTACTTGTAGAAGAACGTCAGCAGCAGAATGCGGATATGCGCACCGTCGACGTCAGCATCGGTCATGATGATGATCTTGTGGTAGCGCGCCTTGGTGATATCGAAGTCGCCGCCGTCGCCGGCACTCGTCGTGACGCCGCAGCCGATCGCGGTAATCAGCGACTGGATGGTGTCACTCGAGAACGCGCGATGGTCACCAACGCGCTCGACGTTCAAAATCTTGCCACGCAGGGGCAGAATCGCCTGGATGTCTCGGCGACGGCCGTCCTTGGCCGAACCGCCTGCCGAGTCGCCCTCTACGATGAAGAGCTCGGTCAGCTCGGCATCGCGCACCGAGCAGTCGGCGAGCTTACCGGGCAGGGATGCCGTCTCGAGCAGGCTCTTGCGGCGGGTCGCCTCGCGCGCCTTGCGGGCGGCGTTGCGCGCCTTGCAGGCCTGTTGCGCCTTCTTGACGATCTCGCGAGCGGGCTTGGGATGCTCCTCGAGGTAATCGGCGAGTCCGTCGGTCACGATCTTGAGCGTGAGCGCGCGCATATAGGAGCTACCGAGCTTGGCCTTGGTCTGGCCCTCAAACTGCGGATCGGGCAGCTTGACCGAGATAACGGCCGAAAGGCCCTCGCGCACATCGTCGCCGGTCAGGTTGGCGTCTTTTTCCTTGAGCAGGTTCTGTTTGCGCGCGTAGTCGTTGATCACGCGGGTGAGCGCGGTGCGAAAGCCCTCAAGGTGCATGCCGCCCTCGGGAGTGTAGATGTCGTTGGCGAACGACATGACGTTCTCGCCGTAGCCGCTATTCCACTGCAGGGAAACCTCGACCTCGCCCATCTTGGCCACAGGCGCGTCCGGATCCGATTTGCCCTCGATGTAGATGGGCTCCTTAAAGGCCTCGGGGACGTCCTTGCCCTCGTTGAGAAACTTGACGAAGTCGACGATGCCGCCCTCGTAGCAAAACTCCTCCACGTGGGGAGTCGCCTCGCGCTCGTCGGTCAGCACAATCTTAAGGTTCTTATTGAGGAACGCCGTCTCCTGCAGACGGTTGTGCAGCGTATCGAAATCGTAGATGCAGGTCTCGAAGATCTCGTCGTCGGGCCAGAAGGTGACGGTGGTGCCCGTTGAATCCGAGGTGCCCACGACCTCCATCTTCTTGACGGTCTTGCCGCGCGAGAACTCCATCTCGTAGGTGTTGCCATCGCGACGAACCTGAACGACCACGCGCTTGGACAGTGCGTTGACGACGGAGATGCCTACGCCATGCAGGCCGCCCGAGACCTTATAGGCCGAGTTATCGAACTTACCGCCGGCGTGCAAGATCGTCATAACGACCTCGAGCGTCGGGATCTTTTTAACAGGGTGCTCGTCGACGGGGATGCCGCGCCCGTTGTCGACGACCGTGATGGAGTTGTCGGCGTGGACCGTCACCTGGATCTCGGTGCAGAAACCGGCCATGGCCTCGTCGACGGAGTTGTCAACGATCTCCCACACCAGGTGATGCAGACCGCTGGCGCTCGTCGAGCCGATATACATGCCCGGGCGCTTACGAACGGCCTCGAGACCTTCGAGAATCTTAATCTCGCCGCCATCGTAATCGTTTTCGTTTGCCACACGTCCTCCTTCAGTCAAGAAAATGTGTACAGCCTTACTAGTTTATCGTAAAAAAATACCCTCGGGAACGAGGGTATTTGGCTCTACAAGGCCACCAGATGCGATTTAAGGCTCTTTTTTGCTTTGCACGCCCTTGGCCCACTCGGCACTGGCTCTCATGGCATTCTCGAGGGCCTCGCGCAGTTTTTGGTCTTCGATGGGCGCCACTTGGCGCTCGATCTCGGTACGCTCGGCCTCACTTAGGTCGGCGTGCGGGGCCGGCGGTCGCTCGGTAGGCGCCGGGCGCAGGCGCTCCCTGGCGGCGGGCGGCGTGTGACCGGGCGCGGTGGTTTTGAACACCAGGCCGTCCACATGTGCACCGGCGCGCTCCATGCGCGCGCGGATGATCTCGCGCAACAGCGTCATTTCCTGCGTCCACGAGGGCGAGTCGAGATATACCAGCAGCTCATTGGACTCGGGCAGGTAGCGCAGTCCCGTCACATGCCGCCCCTCGCGCGTGCCCGAGCACACCGCGTTCCATGCGCGATAGACCGCGCGCGACTCCTCGGCGGCCTCCATCTGCGCACGGCGCTTAGGCGTTGCAGCCGCCAGGATGCGCTGGCGCTCTGCGTTCAAAAATCCACTGAAGGCGACTGTCTCGCTCTCGCGCTCGTAATTAGCACGTCTCACCCATGCTCACCACCTTGGCTCGATCAAGCAGGTCATCGGTAAAGTACCCCAGGTTGGTCGTAGTTATGACCGTCTGGATATCATCGCCGATCAGCCGCAGGAAAGCGCCGCGACGCTCGCCGTCGAGCTCGCTCATCACGTCGTCCAAAAGCAGCAGCGGGGCGGTGCCCAGGACATCGCGAGCCACGGCCACCTCGGCCACCTTCCAGGACAGTACCAGCGTGCGCTGCTGTCCTTGGCTGGCAAATGAACGGGCGGAGCGACCCGCCACGGTGAACTCGATCTCGTCGCGATGCGGTCCCACCAACGTCACGCCGCGGCGAATTTCCTCGTCGGCATGCTCGTCAAGGGCAGCCAGCATGCGCTCGTACGCCCAACCCTTCAGCTCTTCGCGATCCTCGACCTGGGGTAAATCCCCCAGCGTGGACGCATAGGTCACGTTGGCAGCCTCGCCGGACGCCACTTGCCCGTAGGCAGTGTGCACATGGCCCGCCAGCCGGTCGAGTAGGGCCAACCGGTGCACGAGCAGGGCCGAGCCCGCGCGAGCAATCGAATCGTTCCACGCGCCGAGCATCTCGCGACAGCACCAGGTCTCCTTGAGCAGGGCGTTACGCTGGGTCACGCAGCGCCCATAGGTGCTCGCAAGATCGGCATAACGCACGCTCAGCTGCATGCCAAAGTCATCGAGGGCGGCGCGGCGCACACTGGCGCCTCGCTTAACCATGTCCAGATGGTCGGGGCAAAACAGCACGCTCGGCAGAATCCCGCGCACACCGGCGGCAGAGCATCTCTTGCCGTTGCGACTAAACGAGCGCTTACCGTCCTCCGCGCTCAATCCCATATCAAGCACGCGGCCGTCGCCCTCGAGCCTCAACTCGATCTTGCACGAGCCCACGCCGTCATGGACGAGCTCGGCTGCGGTCGGATGCCTAAACGAGGCGCCGCTCGTCAGCAGCTGCAGCGCCTCTATGAGATTGGTCTTTCCCGCCGCGTTGGGTCCCGCAAGTATCGTCACGCCCTCGTCCAGGGCAAGGCGATAGCTATCGAAGCTGCGGTAGTGCGCGACGGAAAGATCGCGGGCGAACATGGTCATGGCGCAGCGCTAGATGCGGACCGGCATGACCAGGTACAGGTAGTTGATCTTGTCGTAGGACTTGAAGATGCCCGCCTGCGAGTAGCTCTTGAGCTCCAGCGTGATCTCCTTCTCCTTGGACAGGGCATTGAGGCAGCCGAAGATGTAGTGGTAGTTGAAGGCGATGGTACCCGACTCGCCCTCAGCCTCGACATCGATCGTCTCCTGCGCAAGGTCCTGGTCATTGGAAATGGAGGACAGGCCCATCTGCCCGTTCTCGACATCGATCTCGAACTTGACGGCGGGGTTGGCGCTCGCGATAACGGCCACGCGCTTGAGGGCGGCGTTAAAGGCGGCGACATCGATCTTGACGCTCGTCACGCACGAATCGGGGATGAGCTGCTTGTAGTTGGGGTACACGCCCTCGATGCGACGCGACACGTAGGTGGTGTTGCCGGCCTCGAAGACGACCTGGGTGTCGGTAGCCCCGATCATGATGGTCGCCTGGCTGGCCATGATGTTCAGCGCGTCGTTAAAGGCGTCAGCCGGAACGTTGAGCTCAAAGGAGCCCTCGAGGGTCGAGGTCTCGACCTGCGTATCGCACACGGCCAAGCGGAAGGAATCGGTCGCCACCAGGCGTACGGTGTTGTTCTCGACCTTCATGTGCACGCCGCCCAGGATGGGGCGAGCCTTGTCGGTCGAGGTGACGCGCCACACGCGGCCGACCATTTCGGACAAGACATCGGTCGGCAGCTCCACGGCACTCTCGATGGCATAGGCCGGAAACTCGGGGAAGTCATTGGCATCGAGCGTGTTCAGCCTAAAAGAGCTCTTCTCGCAACCAATCAGCACCTGGCGCTCGGACAGCTCAAAGGTGACCGGGGCATCGGGGAGGGTCTTGGTGATATTGGAGAGCATCTTACAGGGGATAACCATCTCGCCCTCTTCTTCGACATGCGCCGCGATGCGATGACGGATCGAGATAGTGTAGTTAGAGGTCTGGAATTCCAAGATGCCGTCTTGGGCCTTAACGAGCACGCCCGACAGGATGGGAAGGGTGGATGCCGAAGCGACACCCTTCATAACGACGCCGATGGCTTGTGTAAGCGAGCTCTGGCTGACGGTGAACTTCATCTTTTAATACCTTTCTATAGATATAAATATCTTAATAATAGTAATAGCACTGACGAAACTGTGGATTACTCCCAAAGACGCAGGTCAGACCAAGAAAGAGAATCGACAGCAACCTGTGTGCAACAGGGGTGGTTTTCCACGTTCAAAACCTGCGCAAAACTTTTCATCACCGCGGGTTGGGTTTTAGACACCTTATGCCCGTGGTTTCGACAAGTTTTCAACAGGTGTCTCTATTTCCCTACGAGCGCAGTGTAATTTTATCGCGCAGCGACTTGAGGTCTTCGGTGACGGTGCGGTCTTCCTGGATCATCTTCTGGACCTTTTTGTAACTCGTGCTGACGGTCGAGTGGTTGCGGTTGCCAAATTCGGCGCCCACCGCCGTGGTCGTCATCTCGCACATCTCGATGGCCAGGTAGATAGCGATATGGCGTGCTTTGGCGATATTGGCGTTGCGACGCGGGCCGATGAGCTCCTCGTGCGTCACGCCGTACTGCTCTTCGATGACGGACTGAACCGTCTGGACGTTGATCTTTTTGGCCGATGTGTCAAAGTACTGGCTGGCGATGGCGTCGATATCGTCAAAGGTGAGCTCCCCGCCCTCGCGCTCGCGGTCGCCCGCCTCGCCGGCGCAGCGCTCGCAAAAGCTCTCGAGTTCGCGGATGTTGGTGCCCGAGACCTCGGCCATGTGTTTAAAGTGCTCGTCGGTTAGGTGCCCGCCGTCGCCCCCATAGGCCGCCAGCAGCGAGTCGTCGCCTGCCTCGGGAGCGGCGACGATGGTGTTCTCGTAATAGCGCTGCAAGATCTTGTATTTCATTTCGTAGCTGGGCTCTGCGACCAGGCAGAGCATGCCGGCGTTGAAGCGGCTGGTTAGACGCTCGTCCATGCTCAGGTCCTTGGGGGCGCGGTCTGCCGCGATGACGACCTTCTTGTTGTTGCGGATGAACTCGTCCATGAGCTGGAAAAAGTAGTCCACGCTCGCGCGCTTGCCGATGATGTTTTGGATGTCGTCGATGATGAGCACGTCCACGCCGTGGTACGCCTGCATGATGGGGGCGTTGCTCTTCTTTTGGCGGTCGAACTCGGTCATCAAGTCGTCCAGATATGCCTGGGAGTTGGCATACTTGACCTTGATCTCGGGCGACTTTTCGGCGAGCTCGTTTTTGATGGCAAGCAGCAGGTGCGTCTTGCCCAGGCCCGATTTGCCGTAGATGAACAGTGATGTGCACGTGCCCCGCTCGTCCGCGAGGGCGGCAAACTTGAGTGCCGAGCGATAGGCATGGCTGTTCTCGGGGCCGTAGACAAAGTTCTCAAAGGTAAATTTTGAGTTCGCGGCGAGCGGGGCTCCATCCGTATTCTGTTCGGCCGGCGCGGTCGGTGCTGGCATGGGTGAAGCGGGGGTCGCAGCTTGCGTGGATTTAGTTGGCGCTCCGCCCTTCATCTGGTTCATCATGCGACGAAAATCATCGGCCGAGAGCGTGTTCTTGATTGCAATGCCTGAATCCGCGCCCGTCGTTGCGTCGTGAGCGATGGGCATGTGCGTGACGGGTGCGTTCGTTGACGTCGCCGCCGCGGTCGGCAACGGTGCCATGGTTTCACGGGAAACATCGCTGTGCTGGTGCCCGATTGTCGGCACGTCGCCTGCGGAGGCCGGCGCCGCCGGGGAAGCAGCGGGAGCCGTGGCAGGCGCCGTCGCGGCAGCGGATTCCGCTGCGGTGCCTTGTGGTGCCACGATGTCGAGCGCGATCGGCGCAAAGGCGATTTCTTCCAGATAGGCCTCAATAGTCGGCTGATGCTTTTTGAGCTGCGCGATGGCAAAGCGCGAGGGGGCCTCGATCGTGAGCGTATCTTCGGTTAGGCTTATGGCGCGCGATTGCCCCAGCATGTTGATGAGGCGTGCATCTTGGCCGTCGCGCTGGCAAAAGGCGATGGCATCCCCCAGGATGATGCTTGCTTCCTCGTCCACTGTCTCTCCCGTTCTTTAGCTCTGAGCTCGCACGCGAGCGGCGCCGAGTTCGGTCAGATGGTATTTCTGGCCATGCTTGATGACCAAGCCGGCCTGCGCCAAGTCATTGAGCGTGCGTGACCAAGTGGGGGCCGAGTTTCCAAACGCCCTCGCCAGATCGGTAGCACCGCACGCTTGATTTTGCGCCAGATAGCCCAGCGCGGCGTTGCCGCGATCGCTTACGAACACGTCCGGTTGTGGCTGCGCATACTGATTTGCTGCATTAGGATACATCATTTGAGCTGCTGGTTGTTGAGAACTCTGCATCGGCGGCATTTGCTGTTGAAAACTTTGAGGCCACTGTTGGTAAGGCTGCGGAGGCATCTGCTGGGCCCAGGGGTTGTACTGCTGCTGCGGCATCTGCTGGTACGGCTGCTGATATCCCTGCTGGTACTGCTGCGGGAACTGCTGGCCATACCCCAGTGGCTGCATCTGCTGATATGGATATCCCTGTTGGTACGGCTGATAGCCCATTTGCTGGCTACCCGGTGCCCCCGTCGCCTGCTGCATTGCTGCTGTATCCTGATCCGCCAGCGGCATGGCCTGTGGCACGTTTGGCGGCATCGACATCGACGCCGCCTGGGGCTCTTGTGTAGGAAGCATTCCGGGCTGCTGCATCTGTCCCACGCGGGGCTGCATCTGTTGCGTTGCCATGGGCTGCTGCGCAAAAGCTCCCGGCAGGGGATATGCGGGCTGCTCCGTCTCGGGCCGCACGGCAGCACCGCGCCCGCCGGCGCGTTCGATTTCCTGCACGCGTTTAGGGTCCAGGCTTACCGTAACCACGGTGCCGTTGCCCATATTGTCCTCGATGGACACGGCCCCGCCGGCGTTTTCCAAATACTCCTGCACCATGGGAAACCCTGCTCCGGTTCCACGGATATAGCGCTTCATCTTGCTGTTTGCGCTGGTAACGCCAAAGTCGAAAGCGCGCTCCTTGTCGTCGATGCCGGGTCCTTGATCAGCAAAGCGGATGGTGTCTCCGCCGTCCAGAATCGAGATGATGGGCTCGGCAAAGTGTGCGTGGATAAAGTTTTCGACAATCTCGCGGATGACCATGAGCGAGATATGGCCACCTTGTTCTTTCATGCACTGGTAGACGGTGTTGGTCGTCTCTTCCAAATACGTGCGGACATCTTGCGGATCAATGACGATCACACGCGGTGTCGACAGCATGTCGTCATAGACGGCGATGCGCGCGGCGTACATGGCTTTTGGCGCCTGCGTGGTCGTCTGCTCGCCTTCCTCACGCTCTTCGCGCACGCCGGTGATGTGCTCGTTGTCGGGTGCCGGGTCTCCGGAGTCGACCATGGTGTAAAAGTCGTCAGACATGCCGCTCGCAATCTTTCAAAAGGTTTCGAACAAATAGTAGCTCACCGTGCAATGTTTCTCATCTTTCGACAACTTCTCAAAACCTGTTGAAAACTTTGGAAAACGGACGAAAAGTTCTCAACATTGCCAACATGACCTGTTGAAAACTCGATGAAATATCGTGAAAAGTTGCCATGCACCGCTAAATCGAGCTCGGCTTATGGGGGAACCGTGTGAACTGCGCAACCTTTTACCTTTGATTTCTTGACATTTGAACATTGATTTCCCTACAATCTTCAAGCTCACGTGTCTATATCTGCGTCCGCGCCCCCGCGGACACTCGAAATGCAGCAGGAGGAACTTAAGATGAAGCGTACGTATCAGCCTAATAAGCGTAAGCGTGCCAAGACCCATGGCTTCCGTGCCCGTATGGCCACTAAGGGTGGTCGTGCCGTGCTCGCCCGTCGTCGCGCCAAGGGCCGCAAGCGTCTCACTGTCTAGCAGCGATACACACATCTCGCATGAAGACTATTAAGTCTCGGCAAGATTTCGAGCATGTGTTCAGTCAGGGGCGTCGTTTCAATCACCCTCTGATTCGAATGACCATATGTGAATCGGTTGGCGAAGGCGACTCCGGAAGGGTCGCCTTCGTTGGTGCTAAACGGCTCGGTTGTGCTGTCGTGCGCAATCGTTCTAAGCGTGTGATGCGCGAGGCCGCTCGCAGCTGTGGATTTCCCGTTGCGGGTTATGACATCATCTTGTTCGCAACTCCCAAGACGAGGGTTTCCTCGCCGCAGGAGATGGACAATGCATTGCGTTCGCTTATGAAACGCGCCGGCGTTGCCGGGGAGGAGCGATGAGCAATCACGTTTTGCGACGTGTTGCCATCGCTCCTATTCGCATATATCAACAGGTTATTTCGCCCTTATTGCCTGACGCCTGCATTTATTACCCAACGTGCTCGCAATACGCCGTCCAGGCGATTGAGAAGTACGGTGTTTTGAGAGGCTGCTGGCTTGCCGTGAGGCGCATCGCTCGCTGCAATCCCCTGCACGTCGGCGGTTATGACCCTGTGCCCTAGCGGGCACTCGCTATCGGAGGAAAACTTACATGTGGGATTGGATCGTTAACATCCTTTTCGAGCTGCTCAAGCTCATCCAGACCTTTGCGGTCGACTGGGGCCTGTCCATTATCATCCTGGTGGTCATCATCCGTCTGCTGCTGACGCCGCTTATGCTCAAGTCGACTAAGTCGACGGCACGCATGCAGGTGCTGCAGCCCAAGATGCTCGAGATCCAGGAGCGCTATGCCGACGATCCCCAGCGTCAGGCCGAGGAAATGCAGAAGTTCTACAGCGAGAACAAGTTCAACCCGATGGCTGGTTGTCTGCCGCTGTTGATTCAGATGCCTGTCCTGTTCGCCCTATTTACGCTGCTGCGTAACCTGCCGGACTACTTTAACGACGGCACGTTCTCGTTCTTTAATATTCTGCCCGACCTGACCACCACGCCGAGTGCCTCCTTTGCCGATGGCTTTATGTTCGCGCTGCCTGCGCTGGTCTGCCTGATCCTGTTCGCTGTCCTGACCCTGATTCCGCAGCTCTATATGTCGCGCAACCAGACCGGCCAGCAGGCTCAGAGCATGCGTATGATGGCCGTTGTCATGACGGTCATGATGCTTTGGATGGGCTGGAGCCTTCCCGTTGGTGTTCTGCTGTACTACGACGTCTCGTCTGCTTGGCAGGTTATCCAGCAGATTTTTGTGACGCAGAAGGTCATCGACAAGGCGAAGGCCGATGAGGAGGAGCGCCTTAAGAACGCGCCGCTGCAGGTTGAGGTCACTCGTCGCGAGAAGAAGCCGCGCCCGCACAAGAAGAAGTAGTGGGATATCAATCTTATTTAGGTACCTAACTTTTGGAGTACGTTATGTCTGAAGAGATCATCGAGGATATGCTTGAGGAGGTTGCCCCGCAGGTCGCGGGCGATTATCCCGAGATTGCACAGCGCTACAAGGCTGGTGAAGAGCTGACCGACGAGGAGCTCGACACCATTGCCGATGTCGCGATTTCCATCCTGCGTTCCATCCTTTCGCACTTCGATGCCGCCAACTCTCCTATCGATGAGTATGAGGGCGACGAGGGTGAGCTGATTCTGGATGTAACGGCTCCCGACCTTGCTGTTCTCATTGGCCGTCATGGTCGCACCCTTGATGCCCTTCAGGTTATGTTCTCATTGCTGGTGAGCCGCAAGCTCGGCTTTAGGTATCCGGTTGTAGTGGACGTCGAGGGATACAAGAGCCGCCGTCAGGACAAGGTTGCCTCCATGGCTCAGTCTGCTGCCGAGCGTGCCATCCGCACTCATAAGAGTGTTTCGCTTCCGCCCATGAATGCCTACGAGCGCCGACTGGTTCACATTGCACTTCGTGGCAATGACGCCATCGATACTCATTCTGAGGGTTCTGACCCCGATCGCCATGTGGTGATTGTTGCTCGATAATCTACTCGAGCTTATGCTAAGGGGACGTGGTTTCCACGTCCCCTTTTTTTGTCAAAAGTTCTCGATACACTGATTTTTGTCAGAAAGGAGCTTTCGTTGTTAGTACTTACTGATCAGCAGGCTGACGAGATGTTGAGTCGTCTAACTTCCTATTGCAAAGAGTATTCCTTGAGCGTAACTGATACTGAGCTGAGGAAATGTATTCAACATTTGGATTTGGTTCTGGAAACAAATAAGACAACCAATCTCACCCGTATTCTTAACATAGAAGATGCTGCGGTACTTCATATCCTCGACTCACTTGTTTTGCTCCCCTATATCAATAAGGCTCCTGAGGGAGCTTTGCTCGATATGGGAACAGGTGCGGGCTTTCCTGGTATTCCGTTAACCATAACCACGCATCGTAAAGCTACTTATATTGACTCTGTTGGTAAGAAGGTTGATGCTGTCAATTCTTTTGTTGATGTTCTTGGATTGAAACATGCTCATGCGGTTCATGATCGCCTTGAAGAATATGCTCGAAGCCATAAGAAGCAGTTTTCTGTCGTAACCGCCCGCGCACTTGCCCCTCTACCGATTCTTGTTGAGTATGCTGCTCCGTTCCTCAAAGACGGAGGGCTATTTGTTATCACCAAGGGTAATCCTTCGGATGAGGAGCTTGCTTCCGGCATGTCAGCAGCTAAGATTTGCGGCTTCACTTTGCTTCTGAATGACGCAATCGATTTGCCTGAGGGCTTGGGCCACAGGGAGTTCATTGTTCTTAAAAAGAGTCATCCGGCATCCGTTTCATTGCCTCGTGCAAATGGCATGGCAAAGAAGAATCCGCTTGCCTAGATGTTTCACGTGAAACATAATGGATACTAACAACTTGCAGTGTTTCACGTGAAACATGGCGGTTGATATCGAATCGGAATGTTTCACGTGAAACATCCTCCGTTTGACAGCTTTAATACACACCAGGAGGGACCGTGGGATTTCGCGACGTTAAGCGTTCTAAGAGCGCAAAAGACACGCGTATCATTGCAATCATCAATCAAAAAGGCGGCGTCGGTAAGTCAACGACGGCTGTGAACCTTGCAGCAGCACTGGGTGAGCAGGGTCGTAAGACACTGATTGTCGATTTTGATCCGCAGGGAAACAGCACCAGTGGATTTGGAATTGAAAAAGAAGACCTTGATCGCTGCATCTATGATGCATTGTTGAATGATGTGCCGGCAGAATCGCTTGTTCTTGATACAAATTGCAAAAAGGTATTCGTAATTCCAGCTACGATTCAGCTTGCAGGTGCCGAAATTGAGCTCGTAAGCGCAATTGCTCGTGAAACCCGCCTCAAAGATTTGCTTGAGCCGATTCAGGACGAGTTCGATTTTATTTTCATTGACTGTCCTCCTTCGCTCGGCCTGCTTACTATCAATGCCTTGACCGCAGCAGACAGCGTTTTGATTCCGATCCAGTGCGAGTACTACGCACTCGAGGGCGTTACGAAGCTGCTAGAGTCAATGAAGATGGTCAAATCACGTCTGAACAAGGGCTTAGACACCTATGGTGTGCTTATGACCATGTATGACTCGCGTACTTCTCTATCGAATCAGGTTGTTGATGAGGTTCAATCGTACTTTGGTGATAAGGCATTTAAGACGCTAATCCCCCGTACGGTTAAAATCTCCGAAGCTCCGTCTTTTGGAGAACCGGTAATTACCTATGCACCTCAAAATAAGGGTGCAAAAGCGTATATGAACCTTGCAAAAGAGGTGATCAAGCGTGCCTAGTGTAAAGAAACGTGGCGGATTGGGACGTGGACTCAATGCTTTGGTCTCAGAGGCCGAGTATGAGACCGGTGGTTCTGCTGTATCTGCTTCAAATGCCGCATCTGTAAGAAAACTACCTATTGAGGATATCGTTCCCAACCCTAATCAACCGCGAATTCATTTTAATGAAACTGAACTTCGCGAGTTGAGCGAGTCAATCCAAGAGCATGGCGTTTTGCAGCCGCTCTTGGTTCGCAAGCATGGAAACGGCTATGAGATTATCGCTGGTGAGCGTCGTTACCAGGCGTCAAAGCTTGCTGGTCTTGAGGAGCTGCCTGTCATCATTAAAGATGTTAATGATGAAGAGATGCTGGCTCTTGCTCTTATCGAAAACCTTCAGCGTTCTGATCTGAATCCCGTCGAAGAGGCTAAGGGCTATCGCCAGCTCATTGATGCCAGCGGTATGACCCAGGAGGCATTGTCGAAGGCAGTAAGCAAATCACGCTCTGCAATTACAAATTCGTTGCGCCTTCTTGATCTCCCCGAAGTAGTTCAGCAGATGATTTTTGAGGGTAAACTTACTGCTGGTCATGCACGTGCGATTCTTGCAGTTCCCTATGAGGATGCTCGAATTCGACTTGCAGAAAAGGTTGTTGCAGAGGGCCTTTCCGTAAGAGCGACAGAAAATCTTGCTCCATTGTTTTCTGCCGGAGAGACACCTAAGTCGCCGCGGCCTGCAACGCCTCAGTCTTTTAAAAAGGCTGCGCGTGTACTTCGTCAGGTATTTAATACCAACGTGCGTGTGAAGAGCTCGCGTGGAAAGAATAAGATTGAGATTGAGTTTAAAGACGAGGAAGAGCTCTCTCGTATTCTTGGTGAAATGATTCAGTTTGACCAAGGAGGCCAAGATGAGGAATAAGATTTTTACTGCGATTGCATTGGCGACGACTGTCGCGGCTGGTGCCTTTGCTGGCTATAAGATCGCGACAGACGATGAACTTCGAGGTCGTTTGCTTCGTGGCGCGCAAGATATCGTTGATACGTCCAAGAAGAAAATGGATGTTATGACAGAAGATGTTGCCATGCGTACTGCTCAGGTAACGAAGAATCCCAAGATTAATCAAGGTTGGGTTAGCAACCAATGGGAAAATGTAGGCTATTAGGTACCTAACAATTACCCTGCATATTTTAAGGGGCCCTTGTCTGATTCATGAGACAAGGGCCCTTTATTTTGTCCGTAAAAAATGGGAAAGGTAGCAGTTGGTCCAAAATTGAGGTCGATAAATGAAACGGCCCCGGTTGCATATCCTGCAACCGGGGCCGTTCGATGTTTCACATGAAACGTATTGGGGTGCGACTCCCCTATGCGTTCTTCTGAACTTTGAAGCGCTGCTTCAGCTGTCCACAAGCGGCGTCAATATCGTTACCACGGGAGTTACGAATCGTGGTCTCGATGCCACGGGACTCAAGACGACGCTGAAGATCCTCAACCTTATGAATCGGCGACGGCTTGAGCGGGCTGCCCTCGATGTCGTTAAGTTGAATCAGGTTAACGTGGCACAGCGTTCCCTCGCAGAAGTCGCAGAGTGCCTGCATCTCGGGATTCGTATCGTTGACGCCTTCGATCATGGCATACTCATAGGTCGGGCGGCGGCCAGTCTTCTCGGTGTAGAGCTGAAGCGCTTCGTGAAGGCGAAGCAGCGTGTACTTCTTGACACCGGGCATGAGCTTATTGCGCGTCGACTGGATGGCGGAATGCAGGGAAATGGCAAGCGTGAACTGCTCGGGGATATCGGCAAATTTGCGAATACCGGGAATAACGCCGCTGGTAGAGACGGTGAGGTGACGAGCGCCGATACCGATGCCATCGGGGTCGTTGAGGATACGCAGTGCCTTGAGAACCTCGTCGTAGTTGGCAAACGGCTCGCCCTGGCCCATGAAGACAACGCTTGTGGCACGCTCGCCAAAGTCGTTGGATACATGAAGCACCTGGTCGACGATCTCTTGAGCGGTCAGAGAGCGCTTGAGGCCGTTGAGACCGGTAGCGCAAAAGGCGCAGCCCATGCCGCAGCCTGCCTGGGTGGAAACGCAGACGGAAAGCTTGTTGCGACGGGGCATGCCGACAGTCTCGACGGAAATGCCATCGTGGTACTCGAGCAGATACTTGCGCGAGCCATCTTTGGAAACCTGCTTGGTGAGTTCAGTCGGCGTATCAAAGGCAAAAGCCTCTTTAAGCTGCTCACGGAAAGCCTTGGGAAGATTGGTCATATCGTCAAACGAACAAACGTTCTTCTCAAAGACCCATTCGATGAGCTGCTTCGCGCGGAAGGCGGGCTGGCCAAGTTCGGCCACGAGCTCGCGAATATCGTTTTGGCTCAAGTCGCGAATGTCCTGAGATTTAGTCCTGGGATTCATGGAAGCCTTTCGATTTTGGGGAAACGTAGAGGGTATCGCTACAATATGGTATCAGCTGCAGAAATTATAGAGGAGGAGTCTGCCCATGCCGGGTAAAAGCCTAGAGAACATGCACGTAGCGGTCTTGGCGGGCGGTCATTCCGCCGAGCGCGAGATCTCGCTCGATTCGGGAAAGAACGTTGTGGTGGCACTGAAGGAAGCCGGCTACACCTCGGTGGAGCTGCTTGACACGGCCGCTGATGACTTTATGGTAACCATGGCGACCGGCGGATTCGATGTGGCATTTATCGCCATGCACGGCGCCGGCGGTGAGGATGGCGCCATGCAGGGCGCCATGGAGACCCTGGGTATCCCCTACACGGCCTCGGGCGTGCTTGCCAGCGCCTGCGGTGCCGACAAGGAGGTCTCTAAGCTCCTGTACGCCAAGGCGGGCATTCCCATTGCCCCCGGCCTTGCGCTCGAGGTGGGCGATGAAGTCGATATCGATCATATCGTCGAGGTTTGTGGCGAGCGCTGCTTTGTGAAGCCGGCCGTCAACGGTTCCAGCTATGGCATTTCCCTGGTCCATGAGCCCTCCGAGCTGCCCGCGGCAATCGCCAAGGCGTTTGAGTACGGCGACAAAGTGCTGGTCGAGAAGTGCATCGAGGGCACCGAGATCACCGTTGGCGTATACGGCGAGGATGACGTGCGCGCCCTGCCGATTGTCGAGATCCGTAAGCCCGAGGACTGCGAGTTCTACGATCTGGACGTGAAATATGTCGACCCTACGGACATCCATCGCATTCCGGCACAGATTTCACCCGAGAACTATGCTCGTGCCCAGGAGCTTGCCTGTGCCGCTCACAAGGCCCTCGGTTGCCTGGGCATCTCGCGCAGCGATTTTATCGTGAGCGAGGACGGCCCCGTTATCCTCGAGACCAATACCATTCCCGGCATGACCGATACGTCGCTGTATCCGGATGAGATCCGCCACACCGACGACATGACGTTCCCGCAGGTCTGTGACAGCCTGATCCGTATGGGTCTTCGTCGAGCGGGCATTGCATGCTAATCGAGGACGCGGTTTCGTCAGGAACGCCGCAGTTTGTCATCGACTCCTATGCCACGCTTGCCGAACGCGCCAAAACGCAGTCCTTCGGCCTTATCGAGGAAGATGTGATTGTCCTCGATACCGAGACCACGGGTCTTTCGGTGCAGGACAATGAGCTGATCGAGATCTCGGCGGCCCGTCTTTCGGGCCGCGAGGTCGTCGACCGCTTCGATACCTTCGTGCATCCCAAACAGCTGATTCCCGCCGAGATTACCGAGCTCACGAGCATTACAAATGCCGATGTGGCAGATGCCCCGTCGGCCGTTGAGGCCGTCGCCGCTCTCGCCGATTTTGTCGGTGGTTGCCCGGTGATCGCACATAACGCCACGTTCGACCGCTCGTTTATCGAGTCGGTCAAAGGCGGCGTCAACGTGAGCGATATTTGGATCGATTCGCTGGCGCTGTCGCGCATCGCGCTTCCGCGCCTGGCCTCGCACAAGCTGTCTTTTATGGCCGATCTGTTTGGCTGTGACTCGGTATCACACCGTGCCAATGCCGACGTCGACGCTCTGTGTGGCGTATGGCGCGTGTTGCTCGTGGCGCTCACCGACTTGCCCCAGGGCCTCATGGCGCGCCTAGCCGACATGCACTCGGATGTGCCTTGGTCCTATCGTCCTATATTCTCATTCTTGGCAGGGCAGAACCCTGGTTCTATCTTCTCTCTCAGCGCCGCTCGTGCTGACGTTCTCAAGGCCGATCGCGCCGACGATCGGGTGGACGCCGACGAACTGCCGGTCCTCAAGATGCCGAGTCGTGAGGAGATTGAGGCAGACTATGCGCCAGGTGGCCTGGTCAATCGCATGTATCCCACCTACGAGCCGCGTGATGAGCAGATCGCGATGGCGCTCGAGGTCCGCGATGCGCTGGTCACGGGCACTCATCGTGTAATTGAGGCGGGCACGGGCGTTGGCAAATCGATGGCCTATCTGGTGCCTTTTGCCGAGGCAGCACGCCGTAACAACATCACGGTTGGTATTGCGACCAAATCGAACAATCTTGCCGACCAGCTCATGTACCATGAGCTGCCAAAACTTGCTGAGCAACTGGACGGTGGTCTGTCATTTTGCGCTCTCAAGGGGTATGACCACTATCCGTGCCTGCGCAAGCTCGAGCGCATGAGCCGAGGCCAGGTCGAGATTACCACCAAGCGCGATCCGGCGGACACGCTCACGGCGGTCGCGGTCATTATGGCGTACGTCTGCCAATCAGCCGATGGCGACCTCGACTCGCTCGGCATTCGGTGGCGCAGCGTCAACCGCCCCGACTTTACGACGGCCTCGCGCGAGTGTGCCCGTCGCCTCTGCCCGTTTTTCTCTGATAAATGTTTGGTCCACGGTGCTCGCCGTCGTGCGGCGCATGCCGATGTGGTGGTCACCAACCATTCCCTGCTGTTCCGCAATGTCGCGGCTGAGGGCAGGATTTTACCCCCGATTCGTCATTGGGTAATCGACGAGGCCCATTCCATCGAGCGCGAGGCGCGCCGCCAGTGGGCGCGCGTGGTGTCGGCGGACGAATCACGCGTTCTGTTTGAGCGCCTGGGTGGCTCGAGCACCGGCGCGCTAAGCCAGGTTTCCCGTGATTTGGCAACCTCCGAGGGCTCTACGCTCTATTTGGGCCTTACTGCCAAGGCGACGTCGACGGTTGCGCGCGCGAGCATGGCAATCGCTGACGTGTTCGATGGCGTTCGCGAGCTCGGCCGCCGTGCCCGTGGGGGTTATGACAATGCCAATCTATGGATTGGCCCCGAGTTGCGCGAATCTGACGACTGGCATGATTTCTTACAGTCGGCCTACACTGGCATCGACGCATTGGAACAAGCTGACAAGAGCGTCGACGCGCTGGTGCAAGCCGTCGCCGCCGACAAGCCCGAGGTTGTTGTCGACCTGGGTGATATCTCGCGCCGCCTGCACGAGCTGGTCGAGAACCTCAAACTCATCATTGATGGCACCGATGAACACTACGTATATTCGCTGCAGGTCAATCGCAGGTTGCGTGCCGGCGGAGAGTCAGTGACCGCAGAGCGCATCGACATTGGCGAGGCCTTGGCAACCGAGTGGCTGCCCGAGGTTCACACGGCTATCTTTGCCTCGGCAACCATGACGGTGTCCAAAAGCTTTGAGCACTTCAACCATGCTGTCGGCCTCGATCGCATCGGTGCTTCAACATCCTCATCGCTGCACTTGGACTCGAGCTACGACTTCGATTCGAACATGGCTGTAGTCGTTGCGGGCGATATCCCCGATCCGCGCGATCGTGAGAGCTATCTTACGGCGCTCGAGCGCGTGCTGGTCGACGCCCATCTTGCCATGGGCGGATCGGTGCTCACGTTGTTCACCAATCGGCGCGACATGGAAGACCTGTACGCCCGCGTTGAGCCCAAGATGGCCCGTGCGGGTCTGGAGCTCAACTGCCAGCAGCGCAACTCATCTCCTCGTCGCCTGCGCGACCGGTTTATCAACGAGCCGACCTCGTCGCTTTTTGCGCTTAAGGCCTTCTGGGAGGGGTTTGACGCCAGCGGCGAGACGCTGCGTTGCGTCATCATTCCCAAGCTGCCGTTCTCGAGCCCCACGGACCCGCTCTCGTGCGAGCGCAACCTGCGCGAAGACCGCGCTTGGGCGCGCTATTCGCTGCCCGAGGCGGTGCTCGAGGTTAAGCAGGCGGCCGGCCGCCTTATCCGCTCGTCGACCGATTGCGGCGTGCTGATTCTGGCCGACCCGCGCCTGGTGACGAAGGGCTACGGGAAGAAGTTCTTAACGTCGCTGCCCACGAGCTCCTACCAGCGCATCGAATCGGCGCAGATCGGGCACTATCTGCAACTGTGGCGCGCACGTCACGAGCGGCGGCGCTAAAGCGGACAGACGAGGGTTTTTGCCATATCGCACAGACGCTTTGACAGGGCGGGGTCATCCAAGATGCGGATGGCTCCGCCCGCTGCGATTATCTGGCTCAGTAGCCAACGCTCGGAGCCGTAATGCACGGTTACCGTTGCCGTGTCTGCCCCGCCGCGCTCGATGAGGGTGATGCCGGCCCAGTCCAGATGCTCCGCCATATCGAATGGCATCAGGAGCTTTGCGCTACGCTGCGTCCGGGCAAGGGAATCGTGGAGGGATGCGACGTCCGGTGCGTGAGGCACGACGGAGTCTTCCGTCAAGGTGAGTCCCTCGATTTTATCCATGCGATAGGTGCGCTGCTCATCGACCGCGATGTCCCAGGCAATTAGGTATGTTTGGTCGCCGTTTACCGTAATGCGCAAGGGGTCGACCAGACGCTCGCGTGGCCGCGCATCGTCCATCGAGCGATACGAGATGCGGCAGCGAACGCCGTCCTGAATGGCGCAGCTCAGCTGCTGCCAGTGCGACCCGTGGTTGACGGTGTCAAAGACGCGCTGGTTATAGCCGAGCTCTTCGGGCAGAAGAGCATGTCGAATCCGAGCTGCCGCCTGGGGCTCGATCCCCAACGATTCAAGTTCATGGTTGAGCACAGCGCCTTCGGCGGCACTCAGGCGCAGCGGTAGCACACGCCCGGCGTCACCGGTGAGGACCACACGCTCGCCGCGGCATTCGCAGATGATGCGCGCGCCCGATTCTCGGTCCGCGAGCGTCGAGACGATCTCGAGAATCTCGTCGAGCGACACCCCCGTGATGTCAAAGCGGCTGCAAATCTCGGTTCGTGTCATGCCGTTCTCGCCGGCGGCGTAGAGGGCCTCCATGATGTCGATGGCGCGCGAGAGTCTCTGCTCGCTGGTGAGTTTACGCACGGGCATGCTCATGCACCGTCCTTTCAATGAGGTGGTTCCACGCCTGCTTGAGCGATTTGGGGGCCATGGGCCTCATGCCGTCCGTGGCGTGGGCCATGCAAAATGAGGCGGCGGCTTCAAGGTCACGCACGTCAACGGTCCAGGTCCATCCCGCATCGGTGTGTGCGAGCTCACCTCGCCCGCGCGTGAGGCCGTTGATCATATCGATCTGCGTCTGAGGGGCGAACGAGAACGTGGCTGCAACGGGCGGTCGGTCGGCAAAATCGAATTCAAAGAACAGATAGTCGTTGAGATTGAAGTCCGCGGGGATGGCGTAGGCCTTCGAAGGACGCCAGGCGCGAACGATACGGTCGCAGCGGAATGTCCTGATGTCGTCGGTGACATTGTCGAGGCCGCAGAAGTACGCCACGCCCTCGCGCTCGAACATGCCGTAGACGCAGACGGTACGTTCTTTCTGCTCGCCGCGTCCGTTCTGATATAAAAATCGCAGCGCGCACCGCTCGGCAAAGGCGCTCCATACCGCATCGACGGTGGGAGAGCGGCGGATCGGTGCTTCGTCCGCCGCCGATATGCCGGTGAGGTAGGCAATTTTGGAGCGAATATCGGCAAGCGGCGCGGCAAAGGTGGAAGAGCCGGCCGCTAGCGTCTGGTCGATGGCGTTGAGCAGGATATCGGCGTCGTCTGCGGTGATGAGGCCGCCTGCAGCAAACGTGTGCTCGCGGTCGATTGTCCACGAGCTTTCCTCGGTCTCCTGCGCACCGGCGGGGCGAACCTCCTTGATTAAGATGCCACGCTCGAGCAGTTTGTCACGATCGCGCCGAAACTTGCGCTTATCCGAGTCAATGTTGCCCGAGCCATATCCCAGGTCAGAATCCAAGACGATCTGCTCGGTCGTCAGCGGTTCGGGGGAGCTGTTGAGCACAAAGAAAAGATTGAGGATACGCTGAGCCGTTTTATCGAAACTTGGCTCCGAATTTCCCTTTTTAATTGTCGCGGTCGCGTCGCTTGCCGTCATAGAGTCCTCGCATGAGAAGGTGGTTTGCTGCCATGATTTTAGTCCGATATGGAGATTAGGCTATATCCTTGTCCGCTCGGGGCGTTAAGATGGCCCGAATTCGGTCGTTTGCGCTCGCTCGGGGTATACTTTCGACTATATACGGTTCTAATGTGCAAGCATTGGGCCTATTTGTCGGATTATGGATGTGGAGCGCACATGGCGAACACCCAGAACTATATTAACCACCTGCTGCAGAACACCGGCATTACGCCGGCATGCAGCGAAGAAGAGCGCTTGGCTGCCGAGGATATCGCTCAGATCTTCCGCAACCACGGCTTTGATCCCGAGGTTCAGGAGTTCAATGCCCCGGCGCCCAGTAGATTGGCATTTGCCGTTACCGGTATCCTTGCGTTTGCCGGCGCCCTGCTGATGGGCATCGGCGGCGGTATCGGCTTGGTCGGCACCTTGCTGGCCATTGTCGGTGCCGTACTCTACGTGCTCGAGCGCACGGGCCACCCCGTGGTTTCGCGCCTGGGTAAGACGGGCGTGAGCCAAAATGTCATTGCCTACCACAAGGCCTCGGGCCCGCTTGCGTCTCCGCGCAACCGCCCGGTGGTCGTTGTCGCACACTACGACTCTCCCCGTGCTGAGCTGCTCGCCCGCGAGCCTTATGCTTCGTATCGTGCGCTCATCGCCAAGCTGTTGCCCGTTGCCACGGTTGCCCCCGCTGCCGTTGCCATCCTGCGTATCCTGCCGCTCCCCGGCGCGCTCAAGGTTCTGCTGTGGATTGTCGCGATCCTCGCTTCCCTCGTTGCACTTGCCAACGCGGCAAACATCATCTCTAACCGCCACATTCTTCCCTATACGTCCGGCGCGGTGTGCAACAAGTCTTCTGTCGCCGCCATGCTCGGCGTCATGGAAAACGTTGCTCCCTTCCAGGGCGAAAACGAGTTTCCCGACGATGTTCCGTTCGATACCTATTTTGGGGAGCAGAAGCGTCGTGCCGAGGAGATGGCGCGCGCAGCGGCGGAGTATGCCGCGGCCCAGCAGCAAAACGACTACGGCAACACCATCGAGTACGAAGAGCCTACCTACGCCGAGGACGAGTTCGGTCAGCCGACTGCTCCCGACGCTCAGACCGAGCCCGAACAGGGTGAGGCTTTCGACGAGCAGATCGAGGGCTTTGAGGGTGCGTCTGCCGACGAGACGCTGATTGGCGCCATTGTGCCCGAGGATCAGAATCAGGCTGTCCAGGCCGAAGAGTTCAATGACGAGGTTCCCGCTGCCGAGCCGGCGGAGGAGCCTGTCGCGGCCGAGCCCGAGCCCAAGCTCTATCGCAATGCCGCCGGCAACATCCGCTTTGGTTCGGATGCCATCCGTGCGCTCGGAATGCTTCCCGAGTCCTGCACGCTCGATTACGAGGAGGGCGAGGAGCCGACGTTTGAGCCCGAGCCTGCCCCCGTCGTGACTGCGCCTGCGCCTGTTGCCACCGTGGATGATGAGTCTGCCGCGGTTACCGCTGCCGTTGCCGAGCCCGAGGCAGTGTCCGCGATCGATCCCGCGGCAGGACTGGACATTTTGGCTCCCGCCGCGCCGGCGCAAGACGTTGCGGATGAGTCTGACGACGATTACGTTGAACAGCCGAGGCGCGTGTCTTACGAGAGCGATACTGATTTCTCGGCCGAGATTCCCGCGGCAACGCCCCATGCCGATATTGCATCCGCGTTCTCTTCGATTGGCGCCAGCGCTTCCAACTTCTTTAAGGGCGCGCTTGCAAAGGGCAAGAAATTTGTCGACGATTTCGAAGAGAAGCGCGCTGCTGCACGCGAGGCTGCCGAGCAGGAAGCTATCGCTCAGCAGCAGGCAGCTGAGGCGGCACGTGAGCTCGCGGCGCAAGAGTTCGAGCAGAACGAGGCTATGCAGTCCGTGCCCGTCGACGCTGCCGAAGCTACGACGTCCTTTGAGTCCCAGCAACCGGCGTCCGCGGATGTTGTTGAGGCGACGACGTCTTTCGAGGCTCAGCAGCACGTCGATAGCACCATGTCGTTTGATGCCGCGCAGTTCGATTCCACGATAACGTTTGAAAAGCAAGGCACCGCGATTGCCGAGTCCCTTCCTGTTTCCGATGAGCAGGGCGACGCGGCAGACGATGACGAGCCTATTGATGCCGCCGCAATCCAAGATGCCGCCGAGGACGAGCCCGTCGAGGCCAACTCTGACGAAGAGCAATACGCAACAGCCGAGCAAGATGATTCGACCGAGGTCGAGCAGGAGGAAGTGCCTGCGGTTTCCGAGGTTCCCGAGACAGATGAGTCGAGGCCTTACTCCACGCAGATTTTCACCATGCCGACCCCGAGTGGTTCCGGTGCCACGGTTGCCGATGTTGCTCCCACCCAGGACGAAACGGTCGATTCCCTTATGGCCCAGATTTCCTCCCAGGCATCGCCGCGTCCGCAGATGAATGTTCCCGATCCGGCGTCAGCTCCGTCGCCTGCACCTTCCTCGTCTCCGCTGGCTTCGGTCCCCGATCCGTCGCTGCCGTCGATGAAGCAGACAAACGTTGCGTCTCGCACGTCGCTGTTCGACCTTCCCGATCCCTCCGCACAGGTCAACGACCCCTTTGCTACCGCTCAGGGTCCCGAACCCACATCGGCACCCGTTGCGCCTCCTATGCCCGTTGCGCCGGGCGCACAGCCGATCGAGACCATTTCGGCTCCCGCCCCTGCGGCCCCCAAGTCTCGCAAGCGCGGCCTGGGCGGCCTGTTCGGTCGTAAAAAGAAAAACGAACAGGACAGCATGAGTGACTGGCTGGGCGTCGAAGACGATTACGATGCCAAGAAGTCCGGTCGCGGCATCGGTTCGTGGGATAATTTCGAGGACGATAACGATGGCTGGAAGGGCGGCGCTACGTCTTCCGACGGCGCTTCTTCCGAAGATATGCTCTCGGCTGTCGCCTCTATGGGTGACGATGAGCTGCTCGGTCACGATATCTGGTTTGTGGCAACGGGCGCCTCGGATTGTGATGGCGCCGGTATGAAGGCCTTCTTGGCTTCGCATCGCGATAAGCTCCGCGGCGTATTCTTCATCAATCTTGAATCCGTCGGCGCCGGTAGGCTTTCGGTGGTGACGGTCGAGGGCGAACAGCAGCTGCTCAAGGGCGATCGCCGCATCATGAACCTGGTCAGCAAGGTGTGCAAGTCGTTCCATGTCGATTGTGGCGCGCTCGAGATGCCCTATGCCAAGACCGATGCCTATGCCGCGCTCGAGGCGAGCCGCCGAGCCCTCACCATCGCCGGCGTGGACGGCACGCGCCTGGCTTGCGCTCGTACCGAGGACGACCTGCCCCACAATGTCAACCCGACGAACATTGCCACGGTATCCGAGGTCGTGACCGAGGTTATCCGCCGTTCGTAGACGGAGCTCTAAGGAGTCAACGTGTTTTCGTATATTAAGCGCCATTGGCCTGTCTACGTGATTTTGACCTTGATTGCCATTGCGTTAGGGTTTGGAGCTGCCTACATCGTGGGCGCGAAGGGCTCGACCCCCGCCTCCGCAATCAGCGAAGAGGTGGAGCAAAAACAGAGCACGGGTGCCGATGGGATTCCTGAGTCCGAGCAAGCAATCGTTGATGGTGGATCTTCGTCTGCAGAGTAGATGCGACGATTTAAATGACTGAAAGCGGGCGAGCCGGGGGACTGGCTCCCCCGCCTTTTCATCGCGCTAGCGCTTCTTTGGGATTGACCTAAGGCGAGCGAACCATAGGGCTGCGGCACCCGAGGTCAGGAGCGCGGTGATGCAAGCGGCGATGGGAGCTGATCCTGTTGCCGGTAGGTCCTGCGGTAGGGTACAGCGTTGAATGACACTGTCCTCGTCATGTGACTCAAGTTTATCGCCGCCGCCGTTGCGGCAAAGATCGACGCGTGCGCTGTTGGTGAGTGCAGTTTGGGGTGTGTAAGCCGACGTTGCCTGCATGTGCACGACTGCGCCCCGAGCATCTGTGCCAAGGATTGCTTTGGCATCGTCAAGGTCGTCGTGCTCATCTTTGAGATCATCACGGGTCCAAGAATCCGTATCGCTTCGAGTCGTAAAGTCGGCGGCTACCGCACCGTATTCAATGCGAATGCCCGTCACGACGGTATTGGATGCAAGGTCGAGTTCTTTCGCCTCGAGTGTGGCGGATTCCGTGGTCGAGACATCCGCCTTCCAGAGGTGCCAGCCGTCGTAATCGACGAGGCGGCAATCTTCACCCAGACTCTCTTTTACTTCGTCGGACTCAAGCCAAGGATTTTCGTGCCCATCGCCAAGAGTCGCGTTTGCCGGCTCATCGACGTCTGTCGAGTCCAACGGCGTCGTGCGATACCACACGTTGCACAGACCGTTGAGGTCGCCGATGGCGACGGGGGTTTCGATTGAGACGAATCTCGCCGTGCCGTCTTTGGCGCACTCAAGATCATCGGTAATCGTAAACTCATCAACCCAAGTAGCGGAATCGTTTCGAGCATCGATGGTATAGGAGAAAAGCCCATCCGTATTGGTTTGCATCGCGGCGCGGTTTTTTCCATCGCCGTTAGCCAACAGACCCTTCCCGATAGGTTGGACAAGTTCCTGACGCTTGTCGACCTGTCCTTTGATCTCGATGGGCGCATCCTTCATCGCGACGGATTGGACTTCTCCCGTATCCTTTATTTCAAACGTTATCTCCTCGGCAAGGTCATAGGTCCGCGGAGACATCGTTTCGCGCAACGAGTAGGTGCCGGGTGCAAGATGTTCGATGCGGTGCGGCTTGTCGGATGAGGTCCAGGAGTCTATTTCGGTTTTATCGGGACCATATAAGGTGAGCTGTGCGCCTTTCACTTCCTGCTCTCCGCTTGCATCGACCTTGGAGATATCAACCTTGGTGTAATCGTCGGATACGTTAAGCCGTGCTTCCACAACGGGTGTTTTCTGGTCGGCATAGGTAAGGTCGACGATATGGTGCGTCCGGTCGAGTAAGAAGCCGGTCGGCGCTTGAGTCTCGACAACCTCGTAGCGTGCGGTGCCAGATCCCAGCGGGAGGTCGTCCGCGCGTGCTTCTCCAGTTTCATCCGTCGTGACGGTAGCGACAGTCTCACCGTCGAGCGCGGCAATGCTACCGTCGGGGCGCACGATATCACCTGAGGCACGGATCTCAAAGGTGGCGCCCGCGAGGCTGCTGCCGTCTACGGCATCGGTTTTAACGATCCTGATGTTTCCGGTCGCGGCGTGGTCATAATACGAGGCGATTGCAACGGGCGTTAGGTTCATGTCGGCGGGTAT
This sequence comes from uncultured Collinsella sp., assembly GCA_900543505.1. Taxonomy (GTDB): domain Bacteria; phylum Actinomycetota; class Coriobacteriia; order Coriobacteriales; family Coriobacteriaceae; genus Collinsella. The sequence goes on from UQSB01000015.1 coordinate 28,923, forward strand.
GTTTACCTCGATCTTTTCGCCGACAAGATAGGGCTCTTTGGCCGAGGTTTCGCGTACATAATAGGTGCCCGGCACGAGCGATTCGGGCAGTGTGACGGTCCCGGTCGCGTCAGTCGTAAAGGTGTCCATTACGTTATGTGCTGGATACCAGCAAGTTTGTGAGACAGGTTCGTGATTGCTGTCGAGGAGTTGGAAGGTGAATCCGGCTAGTGGAACAGAAGCGCCTGTTTGGGCATCGCGTTTTACAATCTGGAGATGCGTCGACAGAGCGTGGTTGTCCACGATATATTGAAGCTCGGCGCCGTTGGAAATCTGATTGGCCCCGACGGTCCATTCCCCTGCACGTTTAAAACCCTCGGGGACGGTTTCCGGAACCTCGCGAACCGTGTAGCCGGCGCGGTCGTATGGGATGGCTCCGCGGACACCGGCGGGTCGCTTGCCTGCGCCAAACCATGCTTCTGACTGATCTTTGGTGGAGGCAAAGCCATAGATGTTTGTGGTCAGTGTGCCAACAACCTGCTGAGAGCTGTTGCTGACAACCTCAAAGACAACACCTCCCGCCGGCTGCTCCAGGCCGGATTGGTCGCTATTGCCGTAGTCCTTGAATTTGGAAATCTCAAGGTCAAACGCAATGGGGATATCGGAAACGCGAGATTCGATCTCGACCACGCCTGAATCGCCGAGCTGGTCGGCTCCAACGGTATAGGTCCAGCTGTCGTTGGATGGCAGGTAGCCCTCGGGGGCTTTTGATTCGTAGATGGTAAAGGTTCCTAGGGGGACATCGGTGAGGGTAGCTCGACCGCTTTCATCGGTTGTGAGGGTTTGCGCCCATCCGGGGGCGGATTGCGACACGCACGTGAACTCTGCTCCCGCAAGTGAAGCTCCAGCCTGGGGTCCGGCATTCGTCGCGGCATCGAGTTTTACGACATGCAGGGTGATGGTGCCGGGTTGTTCATCAACGGCGACCTGTCCACCGTCATTCCCCGTGGTAAAGGCGATGCGATCACGACGGGGGACATAGCCGGCCGGCGCCTTTGTTTCAACTAGGTAGTATGCCGTGTTGGGCAGAAGTGCTGCCTGCGCTCGACCGTTGCTGTCCATCTGGATGGTGCCGACACGCGCGCCGCTGGCGCTCTCAAAAACATCGAATGTTGCCCCGTCAAACTCATAGGTATTGTTTCCGCTGGTAATAACGGTGTTCGCAGACTGCTTTTGGAAGGAAACAGAGACCGTCGGCAGTACATAGAGCATGTCTTGACGTTTACTGCCGCCCGATACGGCTCCTAGATAGCGCCGCGCGCGGTGCGGAGCGGCTTTGATGCTTCCTGATTTTGCGCTGTCGTGGAGCCATCGCGCAGCCGCCACGACTTCATTGTCGGCGGTAAAGTGTCCGCTCTTGGTTTTACCCTGAGCGGTCGTGTAGGAGTAGGTGCCGTCGACATGGGTAGTGCCGTTGAACATCCATACGGCAAGCTGGGTGGCGGCGCGGGCGCGATCGGGTGAAAGATGGTAACCGCCAAACGACGTGGCGGTAGGATATCCGTGACAAACGATTGCCGCGAACTCGTCGTCGAGCCACACCCAGCCTTGATCAAAGTTGAGCCATGGGCCGCCCGGCTTGGTGGGGCCGGGGCGCTCCTGGTTCATGCAGTAGGCAATCGAGGCGTCTTGAGCTTCATACTTGCCGATGAAGAAGGGCCCACAATCATCGCTAATAGTGCGGAAGCCGAGCTGGTCGTAGCCATCGACGGCAAATGCGGCTCCCGGTGCCAGGCAGCCGAAAAGCAGGAAGAGGAGCAGGAGCAGCGGACCTGTTGCGATTGCGCTGTGGACAGAGTGCGTGGGTGCGTTGGACATGGCTGCTCCTTATCCCTCGTGCGCCGCATGGGGAGGCCGCGGCGCTTGGGATGAGGCTACCGCCATGGTTCATGCGGGTAAGTACCAGAAGCTGACCAAAAGCTTGCCCGATTTCTGACAAATCGAGCTCAAATACAATAATCAGATAAAAGTACAGGTAGAAGATGGTAAGAAAAGAAAGACAAAGGTCCTCATCTCCACAATTGACGCGATTTTCAAACGAATCTCCACAGCTAAAACAAGCATCACCACCCTTGTATCGAACAAGACAACCGCGTTATACTAGCCAACACATAAGCGGGCATCGCCAAGTGGTAAGGCATCAGCTTCCCAAGCTGACACTCGCGGGTTCGAGTCCCGTTGCCCGCTCCATTCGAATTTCAGGCACGGTAACGTTTCGTTACTGTGCCTTTTTCAATAAAGTGCCGGGACTCGAACCCGACAGGGTGCGAGCGTTAAATAAACGCGAAGCGTTTATAGCGAGCAGGCAAGGTCGCCGATAGGCGACCGCAGCCGGTACGGATTTGCGAAGCAAATACGCGGACGTCCCGTTGCCCGCTCTATCAGCCAAGGGGGATGCTGGGACACTCGGTTCGATCCGGTCTCCTTCGACGGCTTTGAGGACCGGGGCATGCTGACCACAGCCGGCGTGCGTCCGCGACGCGGACGCACAGACGTCCCGTTGCCCGCTCCTGCTTCAAAATGTTAGGTTCATGCCTGCTGCCCATACTTGCACCTGCGCACGGTACAATGGTTGGGTTACGACCAACGTGCCAATAACCAAAAAGGAGCCGCTATGATCGATCGCTATACCCGCCCGGAGATGGGACACATCTTCTCCCTCGAGAACAAGTACGCCATTTGGCAGGAGATCGAGGTCCTGGCCTGCGAGGCCCAGGCGGAGCTCGGCAAGATCGGCATTTCTAAAAACGAAGCCCAGTGGATCCGCGACCACGCCAACTTTGAGAAGGCAAAGGTCGATGAGATCGAGGAGGTCACGCGCCACGATGTCATCGCCTTCCTGACCAACATGAAGGAGTACATCGACGCCGATGTTCCCGAGGGCGACCCCAAGCCCAGCCGCTGGGTTCACTACGGTATGACCAGCTCCGACCTGGGTGATACTGCTCTGTGCTATCAGCTTACTCAGGCGTGTGACCTGATTATCGAGGACGTCAAGAAGCTCGGCGTGATCTGCAAGCGCCGCGCCTTCGAGGAGCGCAATACGCTTTGCGCTGGCCGCACCCATGGCATCCATGCTGAGCCGATGACCTTCGGCATGAAGTTTGGCTCTTGGGCATGGGAACTCAAGCGCGACCTTGATCGTCTTGAGGATGCTCGCAAGAACGTTGCCTTCGGTGCCATCTCCGGTGCCGTCGGCACCTACAGCTCCATCGAGCCGTTCGTCGAGGAGTACGTCTGTGAGCACCTGGGTCTGGTTCACGACCCGCTGTCCACGCAGGTCATCAGCCGCGATCACCACGCCTATCTTGCCGGCGTGCTTGCCACTACAGCGGCCACCTGCGAGCGCATCGCGACCGAGGTCCGCAACCTGCAGAAGACCGATACACTCGAGGCCGAGGAGCCCTTCCGCAAGGGCCAAAAGGGCAGCTCCGCCATGCCGCACAAGCGCAACCCCATCACCATGGAGAAGGTCTGCGGTCTGTCGCGCGTCGTGAAGTCCAACGCCCAGGTCGCCTTCGACAACGTCGCCCTGTGGCACGAGCGCGACATTTCGCACTCTTCCGCCGAGCGTGTCGCCCAGGCCGATAGCTTCATCGCGCTTGACCATATGTTCCAGTGCCTCATTCGCGTTATCGACGGCCTGCAGCTGTATCCGGCCCGCATGATGGCCAATCTCAACAAGACCCGCGGCCTCATCTTCTCCTCCAAGGTCCTGCTTGCCCTTGTCGATACGGGTATCACCCGCGAGGATGCGTACTCCATTGTGCAGGAGAACGCCATGGCCACCTGGCACGAGGTGCAGGATTGTGTCTCTGGCCCCACCTTTAAGGAGCGTCTCGAGGCCGATCCGCGCTGCACCGTCAGCCAGGAGAAGCTCGACGAGATTTTTGATCCGTGGGACTTCCTCACCCGCATCGATACGGTCTTCGATCGCCTGGAGCAGCTGAGCTTCGAGTAGGGTTAACCTAATTCGACCGCTTGCGGATGCATTTCAACCTTTGGCGCCTTGCCCGTCTTGGGCGAGGCGCTTTTTTTACTGTCGCATATGCGCCCGGGTAATAAAATGAACTCCGACTGCTGTTTCGATGAAAGGGGGCACGTGCCCAGACGCATCAAGCGGGCCACCATCGTCTCGTTTACGCTCATACTCCTTGTTGCCGTCTGTGCGGGCGCCCTGACGTATACCGTTCGAAGCAGTTCTTCCTCCTCGAATGAAGCCGATAAAGATCTCCCGGTACTTAAAATCGGCGTTACGGATAACGATCCCTATGTGTATATCGATACCACGGGCGATTACGCCGGTATCGATATCGATATCGCCCGCGAGGCTTGCAAGCGTGCGGGAATCAAGCCGCAATTCATTGACATATCTTGGAATGATCGTGACCGCCTGCTCAAAAACGGCGATATCGATTGTCTGTGGTGCGACTATTCGCCCAATTATCGCGAAGACGATTATTACTGGACTGAGCCGTATCTGACCGTGACAGTCTCGGTTGCCGCCAAGAAAACGAGTGGTATCAAGGGTTTGGCGTCTCTCGATGGAAGCAAGACCGTTGCGGTGATTGCCGGTTCGGTGAGTGAACGCCGATTGCTTGCAGGCGATCTGGAAATCTCGTCGGACGTGCATATCAAATCATATGGCTCCGCCGAACTCTGCAAAGCCGCCCTCGTCAAGGGGTATGTTGACTGTTGGATGGCGGACGTCCAATCACTCGACCGGCTCGTCGCGCAGTATCCCGGTGTTTATCGCGTGTTTGCCGACAACGTTATGACGGTTGACCTTGGCGTCGCGTTTAAGGACGGCTATGAGGGGGAGTACGTCAAAAACCTCAATACCGTGCTGTTCGAGATGGATCGAGATGGCACGATTGAGCGCATTATGGGCAAGTACAAGGCAGGGGCGACAACGGACGGGCAAGGAGCTGAATCATGACAAATGATGAGCGCCGCTTGCGCCGAAAGGCATTAGTCACCGCGGCTATCTGCGTTGTGGCCAGCGTTGTCTTGTTGGGTCTGCTATACGTGGTCGGCACGCACCGCTGCCTCGATAAAACGCTTGGATTTGGCCAGGAAACCATGGTGTTTTTAAAAAACGCCTGCGAAAAATATGACCGATATGAACAGGGAAGAAAAACCGAGGCGACGCACAATTTGGATGCCGCGCTCGAGTCGTTTTCGACGTTCTTGCCGCCTGATCGCGTTGAAGTCAACGATGATCGTGTCGAGGAGTACGTCCATTCCGAGTACCTTTCGGGAATGTTGGTCATGGACGCCGACGGCCATATGACCGCTCATTACGATATCGACGGTCGCGATCCGCTGATGCTGTGGCGAGAGGAGCTTGCCTGTTCGTCGGTCGCATCGATGTATCGAGGCTCCAAGGTGTCCTACTCGACGGTCGTTGAGCGTCGAGATGTCGACTTTGCCGTGAGTGTTGTTCCGTACGGTGATGGCGTAGCGCTGGGGTATCGATCGCTTGCGCCCGAGCCCGCCGATGATTATTCGTATACGATCGCCGACGTGCTCGTGAACAACACATTCCATCAGAGCCCAACGGTGTTCGTGATGCGCGATGCGCAAATCGTTTCTTCAAACGATTCGACCGTCGATATAGCTCTCGCCCGGCTTCTTGCCGATAGCGGAATTGATTGGAAAGACGAAGGTCTAACACGTGTCGAATATCGGGGAAGTACCTGGTATGCCGTGCGTGCGGCGTATGAGGACTATCGCCTGTTTGCGCTCTATCCCAAATCCGAGGTCATGTCGGGCAGGATTTCATTTATCGCTGTCGGAGCGCTGGCGTTCCTGGTGTTTTTGGTTGTAGTGCTGTTGGTGCGTATCGTCGCCGATCGTCGCAATTTGGCCGAAAAGGACAAGCAGCTCGGCATCATCAATGCCATCAGTTCCACGTATGAGTCGACCCTCCTGTTGCATCTCGACACGCTCGAGATCGAGGGGATTAACATGTCGCCATCGGTTGCGAAGATATTTGCCGAGCACACCGAGGCATATGACTTTTTTGCAACGGTTTGCCGAGACATTGTGAGCCCCGAAAGTCGCGAGGCGGTCATGGAGCTCTTAGATATAAAGACGCTTCGGGGTCGTATGGAGGGCATGCCGTACCTGGATGCCGAGGTACGAGACTGCCGAGGTGCGTGGTATTCGCTGCAGGTTGTTCCACAGCGCCGCGATGAGCAGGGTCGACTGGAGTCGGTCGTCGTGGCGACGCATAACATCTCGATGACAAAGCGCGCCGAGGAGCTTTCTTTCCAGGATAAGCTGACGGGACTTCGCAATAGAAATTACCTTGAGTCCCTTGGCGACGACCTGGTGAACGAGTCCCTGCCCGTGAGTGTGATCATGATGGATTGCAATTTCCTCAAGCGTACCAACGATCTCTACGGTCACGAAATGGGCGATGAGCTGCTACGGCGTACGGCGTCTGTATTGAGGCGAACGGCAGGCGAGAAGTTTGTGCCTATGCGCATTGGTGGCGACGAGTTCTTGCTGATTTGCCCTCACACCGATCGCGAATCCGCATGTGAGGTAGTGCAAGATCTTCGCCTCAGCCTTGCTGCTGCGAGCGATGAGATGCTGACAGTCAGTGCGTCGTTTGGCGTCGCGACGGCAGAGGCACCCGGTTATACACTGACCGAGATTTACCACATCGCTGACCACAACATGTATCAAGAGAAACGAAAAGTCCACGCTCGGGAAGCAGATTGCTAGTATTGCTACCGCCGGTTTGCGCATTGGGGAATGTTGAATCGGTGCCCGCGATACTTAATCGGTTCGGACGGGGATAATAGACGTCTGAAATTGCTTTACGAGAGGGGAACGCAATGATTAGTTTTGACTACAAGCCTCAGGGCGTATGCACTCGCAATATCCACCTTGACCTGTCCGATGACGGCAACAAGGTGGTGGGCGTCGAGTTTACCGGTGGCTGCAACGGCAATCTCAAGGCTATCTCTAAGCTGGTCGAGGGTGCTCCTGCCGATCGCGTCATCGAGGTTCTCGCTGGTAATACCTGCGGTATGAAAAAGACTTCTTGCGCCGATCAGCTCACGCGCGCTATCGAGGCCGCTCGCGCCGAGATCGCCTAATGAGTATCGCCGACCACGTCAAGAACGGAATATCGCGCCGCGGCTTTGTGCTCGGAGGGGCTGCCGCGGGCGCTGCCACGGTGCTTGCCGGATGCTCAAAGAAAACGGGTACCAGCGACGATGCTGCCGGCGAGCCACAGGTTATCAAGGACGATTCGAAGATTGTCTCGATCACTGATGAGTACGAAGCTGTCGATATCGATCTTGAGCCCGCGGCCTCGTGGACGCTGCCGCTGGGCACGCTGCTGTACTACTGCGATGGCGACTATGCTGCCGCGATGATGGCGCCTGCTTCTGCCCTGCATGCCAATACGCTTGGTGTGCTCAACCTGGGCGATGGCTCGCTTACCACACTTATCGAGGATCCCGTTGAGGGAACCGGTTATGCGTTTTACGACGTTCGCGCGGGTGATGGCGTGTTCGCGTGGGTCGAGATGAACTTTGCCAATGCGTCTTGGAAACTCTATGCGCAAAACCTTGCAGGCTCCTCCCTTACCGGCAACGCTGTCGAGCTCGACCGCGGTGGCGAAAACTACGATCCGCCGCTCTTCACAGCGTATGGGTCGTCGGTCATCTGGTATAAGATGCCCTCGTCCGGCGGCAGCAAGACGAGTAACGATTCGTACTGCTACCGTCAGTCGCCCAGCGAGTCCAAGCCTGAGACTATTTGGAAGTCGACGGGGCGCTTCGCATCCGCCCCGCGTGTGAGCGACGGCATCCTGACCATCTCGCCCCGCGTGCACAATGATGAGGGCGTCTATTACGGTATGACGGCGATCGATCTGACTGACGGCAACAACACGAAGCGAGCTCAGCTGGTGCTTCCTTCGTCGGTTTCGCCTTTCGAGGCCGTGTATATGGGCGACACCTTCGTGTTCTCCATTGAGGCGACGTATAGCGGTGTGGGTAGCCTGGGCAATATGGGCACCTATATCGGTAACGAGGGTGGGCCGTACCTCTTCCTTTCGCGTGAGCCGCTCGCGTGCGCTGCGGGAAGGAAAAATAAATACCTGGTTAAAGTTCAGGCGTCGCATTTTTTGATTGACACTTCGGCCAAGACCTACGGCTCGCTTCTGTCGCCCGACCGAGCCTTGGAGTATGGCGATTATCCTGCTACGGCGGGTAAATCGAACTCGTTCTTAACGTACGCAACGGTGCGTAACAGCCAGGGAATTCCCGAGACGGTTACCGCTCGCCTGTTCTCTCTTTAGTCTCCGAGGGGTTAAAAAGGCGTCGACAGGGGAATAAACGCGTTGTGACTATGAGTACCGCCCGCCGAGCTGTCGCGTCCATGCGATACCCGGTGGGCTCAGGTGCGTTAAAATGAGCTTGTTCTTAGCTAATTGAGACAGGGGGGCCGTGTTATGGCTTCAGATGCAAAAAAGATTCTGCTGGTCGAGGACGAGAAGGCAATCCGTGACGCCGTCGCTGCCTATCTCGAGCGCGAGGGCTACTGGGTTGTTGGCGTCGGCGACGGCCAGTCTGCGATCGAGGAGTTCGAGAAGCATCAGTTCGACCTGGTTGTGCTCGACCTCATGCTCCCCAAGATTCCCGGCGAGCGCGTTTGCCGCACCATTCGCGACACCTCGGATGTCCCCATCATTATGCTGACGGCCAAGGGCGAGATCGAGGACCGTATTATCGGCCTCGAGCTCGGAGCCGACGACTACCTGATCAAGCCGTTCTCGCCGCGCGAGCTTGTCGCGCGCGTACGCGCCTTGTTCCGCCGTGCCCACCAGGCCGATGAGCCGGCCGTCGAGGTGCTCGACTTTGGCGATCTGGTCATTGACATCTCGGGCCACAAGATTTTGGTCGAGGGCAAGGAAGTCGACCTGACGGCTTCCGAGTTCAAGCTGCTCACCACGCTTGCCCGCCACCCCGGCCGCGTCTACAACCGCATGGAGCTGGTCGAGAAGGTGCTCGGCTACGACTTTGAGGGTTACGAGCGCACCATCGACAGCCACGTGAAGAACCTTCGCGCCAAGCTGGGCGACGACCCCAAGAAGCCCAAGTGGCTCTACACCGTCCACGGTGTCGGCTACCGCTTCGAGGCTCCGACCAAGACCGATAAGTCGGACGAGAAATAAAGGAAATCACATATGACACCTGCGCGCTTTGAAATCGGGCAAAAGCATAAGCAGGAGAACGAGGCGGGTTCCAAGGCTAGTTGGAACACGCCTCGTTCCGATTCACGGCCAACGATGAGCTATCCCTCGCGCATGGCCCTGGCTTTTGCCCTGACATCGCTCATGACGGTACTGGTGCTGGTGGGCGTTGTCTCCGTTGTGTGGGGCACGGTTTTTACGGATTACACGCGCTCCAATATCGTTGAAATCGCCAATTCCGCAGCCGAAAAGCTTGCGACGTCGTACGAGGAAAACGGCAATTGGACCGCGGGGGAGTTGCGTGCGGTCGCGACATCGAGCTTGGTGTCCGACGATCTTGGCATGCAGGTCGTCAATAAAAAGGGCGTCATCGTCTACGACGACTCGTGGCCCTCGGCAAGCGCTACTGCCGATGTGCGCGAAAATCAGGCGACGACCGACGGTACGAGCGGAAAGAAGGCATCGCACAGCCCGGTCTCGTCTGCTCCCACCGATTCCAATAGTGTTGCCAACGTTGAGATCGTGACGTCCTCCGGCGAGCACGTGGGTCAGGTCAAATTGTGGGCGATTGGCTCCGATGCCCTGCTCACCAAGGCAGACTCAGCATTCAGAGAAAAGACCTTTAATGCCATGGCCCTTGCTGCGGTTGTGGCCGTCTGCATCTCGGTCGTTATCGGATCACTCGTGTCGCGCATGCTCACCAAGCCGATTCATCGTATTACCAGCACCGCCAAGCAGATCCGCGATGGAGACCTGTCCGCTCGTACGGGCTTGCGCGGCGATGATGAGATCGATCAGCTGGGAGAGACCTTCGACGAGATGGCCACCTCACTCGAAAAGGATATGAAGCACGAGAAGCGCCTGACTTCCGATGTGGCTCATGAGCTGCGCACGCCGCTCATGGCCATGCTTGCAACGGTCGAGGCCATGCAAGACGGTGTGTATCCCACCGACGACGAGCATCTGGAGACGGTCGCTTCCGAGACGCGCCGCCTGGCCCGTCTGGTGCAGCAGATGCTCGACCTGTCGCGCATGGAAAACAGTACCGCGCCGCTCAACCTGGAGCCGGTGGACATGGTGCCGTTTGTGCGTTCGATTGTGAATGGCCAGGAGCGACTGTTTGCCGATCGTGACCTGCGCTTGCGCTTTGCGGATGAGACGCAGGGCCACGATGACGTTGTCGAGGCAGATCCCGACATGATCACGCAATGCGTCATCAACCTTTTGAGTAACGCCATGCGCTATACCCCCGAGGGGGGTTGGGTCGTGGTGTCGGTGCTCAGTGACCGCAAGCACGTCGATATCGCGGTTTCGGATACGGGCATCGGTATCGCCAAGGATGATTTGTCGCGCATCTTCGGTCGTTTTTGGCGTGCCGACGCCAGCCGCGCCCGCGAAGCGGGTGGCCTGGGCGTGGGTCTCGCCGTGACTAAACAGATCGTCGAGCGCCATCATGGCTACATTTCCGTGGAGTCGGAGCTTGGAAAGGGTACGACTTTTACGATTCATCTGCCTCGCGAGCACACGGCGGACGCGGCATCTACTACAATGGAGCACTAGCTTTTCGCTATTCGGTGAAGGAGGGGTTTCGTCCCTGCCGCTCCGAGTTTGCGAAAACGTGCGGGAAAGAACCCGCATTACTGTCGTATTTTGGTAAGGAGTGACTCACGTGACAACGATGGAGCGTCGTCCGGATTCCCGTGGCAAGGTTCGTGATATCTACGATGCCGGTGAAAACCTGCTGATGGTCGCCACCGACCGCATTTCTGCGTTCGACTTCATTCTTCCCGACGAGATTCCGTTTAAGGGAGAGGTGCTCAACCGCATCTCGGCATTCTGGTTTGATAAGTTTGCCGACATCGTTCCCAACCACCTCGTTTCCATCGACCCGGCGGATTTCCCCGAGGAGTTTGCCGAGTATCGTGACTACCTCGCAGGCCGCGCCATGCTGGTCAAGAAGGCCCAGACGATTCCTATCGAGTGCATCGTCCGCGGCTATCTGACCGGTTCGGGCAAGAAGACCTATGACGAGAACGGTACCGTCTGCGGCATTCAGCTGCCCGAGGGTCTGACCGAGGCCTCCAAGCTTCCCGAGCCGCTGTTCACGCCGTCCACGAAGGCCGAGATCGGCGACCACGACGAGAACATTTCGTTCGAGCGTTGCTGCGAGATCGTGGGCGAGGACATCGCCGCGCAGATTCGCGACCTGTCCCTCAAGATTTACAAGGCCGCTGCCGAGTATGCCGCGACTCGAGGCATCATCATCGCCGACACCAAGTTCGAGTTTGGTGTCATCGATGGTAAGGTTACGCTGATCGACGAGTGCCTCACGCCCGACTCCAGCCGTTTCTGGCCTGCCGCCAGCTACGAGGAGGGCAAGATTCAGCCCAGCTACGACAAACAATTCGTCCGCAATTGGCTCAAGGCCAACTGGGATATGACGGGGGAGACCCCGCACCTGCCCGCCGAGGTCATCGATGGCACGTCCGAGCGCTATCGCGAGGCCTTCCAAATCATCACGGGCTCCCAGTTCACAAGCATGAAGGAGAACGCGTAAGTGAGTACCCGCAGCGCCACGAACAAGCGCACGCAATCCCGCGAGGTTACCGGGGTCGCGCGCAAGTCCGCCGCATCCGCTAAGCCCGCCCGTCAGGCAGCGAGCTCTGTTCACGTCGTGCCGGCATCATCCAAGGCACGCCGTAAAGAGCTCGAGAAGGGCGAAAACCTGGAAGGCCTTTCCAAGGAGGAAAAGCGCGCCCGCAAGGCCAAGCAGCGCGCCCGCGAGGATCGCATCTACACGGTGTCGAATATCCTTCTCAAGCAGGATGAGGACTACACCAAGCGCCGCCGTATTTGGTGGGCCGTGCTCGCTATCGGCATGGTGTTCATCGTGGCAATTTGGGTTTCGTTCTACTTCGTTCCCGGCGGCACGGTGTCCAGTCCTGTTCAGATGGTTGGCATCGTTGTGTCCTATGTCATCATCCTGGGTGACTTTATCTATGACTTCGCTCGTATTCGTCCCTTGCGCAACATGTACCGCGCGCAGGCCGAAGGCATGTCCGAGAATAAGCTCAACGCTCTTATCGAGCGCGCAGCTGCCGAGGAGGACAAAAAGGACTCCAAGAAGAAGTAGCGTTTGCATGCATACTTATCGCTAAGATATAAGGCGCGTCGTTTTTGCGGCGCGCCTTTTTACTGTTCTATAGATAGATGGAGTGGCACATGATTCGAGCTGCCCTGACGGTCGAAGAAGCTCTGGAGGGCATGAAGGCCCTGGAGCCCAAGATTAAAAACTATGCGCGTCTGGTTGTCCGCAAGGGCGTAAACGTCAAGCCCGGCCAGGAGGTTGTCGTTCAGTCTCCGGTCGAGTGCGCGCCATTTGCCCGCGTGGTGGTCGCGGAGGCTTATGCCGCCGGTGCCGGTCACGTGACAGTCATTTGGGCCGATGATGCCGTGACGAGGCTCACGTACGAGCATGTCGATAAAAGCTATTTTGAGCAGACGCCCGAGTGGAAGCGCATGCAGCTGGATTCCCTGGCCCAGGATGGTGCCTGCTTTGTCTTTATCGAGGGGGCGGATCCTGCGGCCCTCAAGGGCATCGATCCAGCCAAGCCGGCCGCGGCATCCAAGGCGAGGAATACGCAATGCAAAGTTTTCCGCCGTGGACTGGATTACAACATCAATCCGTGGTGCATCGCCGGCGCTCCGGTCGTGGCTTGGGCGCACGAGGTGTTCCCGGGAGACGCCGATGAGGTTGCAATCTATAAGCTGTGGAATGCGATTCTGCACACCGCGCGCGCCGATGGCCAGGACCCAGAGAGCGACTGGGAACTCCATGACGCCGCATTCGAAAAGAACCTGCGTTTTCTGAACGACAATCGTTTCGACTACCTGCATTACGCCGCGGCAAATGGAACCGATCTGACGATTGGCATGACGAAAGGTCACGAGTGGGCCGGCGGCAAGGGCAAGACGCCCGAAGGGCACCCCTTCTTCCCCAACATTCCCACCGAGGAAGTCTTCACTTCGCCCGATCGCATGCGCGCCGACGGTATCGTGTACTCGGCCATGCCGCTCATCCACCATGGCAATAAGGTCGACGATTTTTGGATTAAGTTCGAGGGCGGCCGCGTAGTGGACTACGATGCCCGTGTGGGCAAGGCAACGCTCGCAAGCATCATCGATACTGACGAGGGCGCTGCTCACCTGGGAGAGGTCGCGCTCATCTCCAAGAACACGCCGATCCGCGAAAGTGGCGTACTGTTCTACGATACGCTCTATGACGAGAACGCTAGCTGCCATCTCGCGCTAGGTGTCGGTTTCCCCGAATGCATCGAGGGTGGGTATGACATGTCCAAGGAAGAGCTCCTGGAGCATGGCGTTAACGTCTCGAGCACGCACGTCGATTTTATGATTGGCACGGACGACATCGATATTACGGGCATTACGCCTGATGGACGTGAAGTTGTGATTTTCCAGAACGGCCAATGGAGTTGGGAATAGTCCCAGACCGTGGTACAATGCCACCCGCGGGCCGTTAGCTCAGCTGGCAGAGCAGGGGACTTTTAATCCCAAGGTCCAGGGTTCGAACCCCTGACGGCCCACCATAGAATAGAAAAGCGACTGGCGGATGCCGGCCGCTTTTTTGTTGCCGCGACATGGGTTCGAACCCGAAAGGGCGCGGAGCTGAGTAAACGCGTGAGCGTTTGCCAGCGCAGCGCGCAAGGCGCGAAGCGCCGCAGCGGCCGTCTGCAGAGCAGGCCGAACCTCTGACGGCCCACCCAAAGAAAGGAAAACGAAATGAAAACAGATAGATACGGAATTAGCGGCAGCACATTAAAGATAATAGCGGCCATTTCGATGGTTCTCGATCATGTAAGCAGGATCGTCCTGACCAATGGAATCATGACTCACGCATCGTACAATCAGATATCAGACGAACAGTGGGCGATTCTAAGCGAGGCTTCGGATGTGCTTCATGTTCTTGGCAGAATTGCATTTCCCTTATTTTGCTTTTTGATAGTTGAGGGATTTTTGCATACTCATGACATAAAGAGGTACCTGCGAAATATGCTTGTCTTCGCAATCATTGCGGAGCCCATATACGATTTCGTTCAAACCGGGCAACTATTTGACCTTCGGCAACAAAATGTTATGTGTGAGCTCCTGCTTTGCTTGGTCTTCTTGATAATACTGGAAAAGATACAAAGCCTTTCAAAATGGAAGAGGTACATCGCAGAAACTGCTCTGATTCCTTGATTGGCAACTTCATCCGAACACTTCCCACATTCATCCGCACATGTGCGG